>JAKSBI010000246.1 GCA_022361215.1 Hyphomicrobiales bacterium
CGATCGAGAAAGACCGGCGACCGCGACCTTCCCCGTCATTCCCGCGAAAGCGCAGTGGTGTCCGGAATTTGAGCGACGCCCATACCCAACCGTCGTCATTGCCGGGCTTGACCCGGCAATCCATGCCATTTGCCTCTCGATTTTGCCGACAGGCCAGTGGAATGGATGCCCGGATCAGGTCCGGGCATGACGAAAATCGAGGGCACGGCAGACTTTCATAATCGATGTTTGGACACCGTGTTCCCCGCTGGAAACCAAGGCCGCGCCTGCCATGCAGATCGACCCGCTCCCAGACTCCCGCGCACCGGGAGGAAAAGTCCGTCCTACACGGTGCCGTTGAAGGCGCCGCCGTCGATCAGCAGGCTCTGTCCGGTGATGTAGCCCGCGTGCGTGCTCGCCAGGAACGCGCAGGCCTTGCCGAACTCCTCCGGATTGCCGAAGCGTTTCGCCGGAATCGCCTGCTTCCGGACCACTTCGATCTCGTCCACCGGCTTGCCCTGCTTCTCCGAGGCGTATTTCAGGCCGGAGCGCAGCCGGTCCGTGTCGATGGCGCCTGGCAGGATATGATTGATCGTCACGTTGTGCTCGACGACCTGGCGGGCGATGCCCGCCACGAAGGCGGTCAGGCCGGCCCGCGCCCCGCTGGACAGGTCGAGACCCACCAGGGGCATGCGCACGGAGGCCGACGTGATGTTGACGATGCGCCCGAACTTGCGCGCGATCATGCCGTCGATCACCGCCTGAATGAGCTGGATCGGCGTGACCATGTTCATCACAACGCCGTCGATCATCGCCTGGCGGTCGAGCTCGCGGAAGTCGCGATGAGGCGGGCCGGCGTTGTTGTTGACCAGGATGTCTGGCTCGGGGCAGGCCGCGAGCAGCTTGGCCTGGCCGTCCGCGCTGGCGACGTCGGCGGCGACGGCCGTGATCTCGGCGCCGGTTCGCTCTCTGAGCTCCTCCGCCGTGGCGTTGAGCGTGGCTTCGTCGCGCCCGTTGACGACCACCGCCGCGCCGGCCTCCGCCAGCGCCAGCGCGCAGCCCTTGCCCAGTCCGCGGCTCGACGCGCAGACGATGGCCGTCCGTCCCGATAGTCCCAAGTCCATTGAGGGTCCCTCTTTCTGCTGTTGTGGGGTGCCGCCTGCCATGCGCCGTCAGTGGCCCTGCCGCCGCAGCGTGCGGTCGATGGGGGCCGGATAGCCGGCGCCGAACAGGC
>JAKSBI010000327.1 GCA_022361215.1 Hyphomicrobiales bacterium
CGAAGATCGGGCGGGGAGAGCAATCAGGGAGCCCGGCCGATCATGACCGAATGGAGCAAGCCGCCCGGCGCGGCGGCGTTGCCGCAGCCGGAGACGCGCGGCCTCAACCTCTACCGCGCCGACCCGTCGCTGGCCGCGCTGCTGCGCCTCTATCTGGCGGACGACGAGCGCATCCACATGGAACCGACCTTCGAGCGCCTGGGCGATCTGGTGGGCGACCGGCTCGACGATCTCGCTCATGACGCGGACCGGAACCCGCCGAGGCTGGTCGCGCGCGATCGCCAGGGCCGGGACCGGCAGAGCCTCGACAAGCACCCCTCCTACCGGGAGCTGGAGCGCATCGCCTATGGCGAGCTCGCGCTGGCGGGCCTGGCGCACCGCCCGGCCTTCGGCTGGAACGCGCCGCTCTCGCCGCACACGAAGTACGCGCTCACCTATCTCTTCGCCCAGTCGGAGTTCGGCCTGCTCTGCCCCGTCAACATGACGGACTCGCTGACCCGCACCATCCGCCGCTTCGCCGATCAAGCGCTGCTCGACCGCTTCCTGCCCGACCTCCTGACCGACGACCCGGAGCGCCTGACCCAGGGCGCCATGTTCATGACCGAGCGCTTCGCGGGCTCGGACGTGGGCGCCACCGAGACGCGCGCGGTGAAAGAAGGCGAGCACTGGCGGCTCTACGGCGACAAGTGGTTCTGCTCCAACGCGGATGCCGGCGTCGTCCTGGTGCTGGCGCGGCCGGAGGGCGCGGGCGAGGGCACGGGCGGCCTCGGCCTTTTCCTGATGCCGCGGCTGCTGGAGGACGGCAGCCCCAACCATTTCCGCATCGTGCGGCTCAAGGACAAGCTCGGCACGCGCTCCATGGCCTCGGGCGAGATCGTGCTCGAAGGGGCGGTGTCCTATCCGGTCGGCGACCTCTCTGACGGCTTCAAGCAGATGGCCGAGATGATGAACCAGTCCCGGCTCTCCAACGGCGTGCGCTCCGCCGGCATGATGCGCCGCGCCGTGCACGAGGCATGCGCGGTGGCCTGCGGGCGCCAGGCCTTCGGCGAGCGCCTGATCGACCTGCCGCTGGTGCGCCGCCAGCTCGCCAAGATGATCCTGCCGGCCGAGCAGGCGCTGAGCATGGCGTTCTTCACCGGCGAATGCCTGGCCAAGGCCGACGCGGGCGACGCGGAGGCGCAGACGCTGCGGCGCATCCTGACGCCGCTGATCAAGTTCCGCGCCTGCCGCGACGCACGC
>JAKSBI010000204.1 GCA_022361215.1 Hyphomicrobiales bacterium
GGCCGCCTCGATCAGGCGGAACCAGCGGCCCCATTGGGGCGTCTCGCTCTCGCCGAGCGCGCGCGTCACCGGGTGCTTCTGGCCGAGCTTGGTCATGGCCGGACGGTAGGGCTGCTCGAGGACGCGTCCGGTGGGCGCCGCCGGCAGGACCTGCGACAGCGGCGTCCGGTAGAGGCTGGTCGCCTCGGCATAGCGCTCGCCCGAGGCCACCAGCACGGCGCCGCCGGCTTCCACATAGCGCGCCACGTTGTCGAGATAGAACAGCGGCAGCACGCCGCGGCGGTGATAGCGGTCGAAGATGATCAGGTCGAAATCGTCCAGCTTCTCCGAGAACAGCTCGCGCGTGGGAAAGGCGATCAGCGAAAGCTGATTGATCGGCGTCCCGTCCTGCTTCTCCGGCGGGCGCAGGATGGTGAAATGCACCAGGTCGACGGCCGCGTCCGACTTCAGCAGGTTGCGCCAGACGCGCTCGCCCGCATGCGGCTCGCCCGAGACCAGCAGCACCCTGAGGTTCTCGCGCACGCCCTCGGCCGCGAGCACGGCCTTGTTGTTGGCGAGCGTGATCTCGCCCGGCGCCGCGGCCACCTGCAGCTCCACGATGTTGGTGCCGGCATGCGGGAAGCGGATCGGAATGCGCACGGTCTCGCCGACCCGGACCTGCCGCGTCTCATCGGCCTCGCCCTCCCTCAGGATCTTCAGCTCCACCACCCGGGGGCTGGCGGACTCGACCGTCTCCGTGACGCGCACCTCGGCCGTCTGCTCGCCGCCGACGAGCCCGAAGCGCGGCGCCTTCAGGACCTGGAGACGACGGTCGAACTCGCCGGGCTGTCCGGTGATCAGGGCGTGGACCGGCACACGGATGCCGAGCGCGGCCGCCTGGGACGGCACGTCGTGGATCTGCCCGTCGGTGACCAGCAGAATGCCCGCGAGACGGTCCGAGGGAACGTCCGCCAGCGTCTTGCCGAGATCGGTGAAGAGCGTGGTGCGGTCCCGGTCCGCCGTGCGCCCGGCCTCCGGCGAGGTCACCCAGCGCAGCTCGAGATTGGCGACCGTGCCGAGCCGCTCCTTGAGCGCCTCGCGGATCTGCGCGGTCAGCTCGGTGCGGCCGCTGATGTCCTGGCTGGCACTCTCGTCCACGACCACGACCGCAATATCGGTCAGCGGATCCCGTTCCTCGTTCCGGAGGCTCGGATTGGCCAGCGCCAGAAGCAGCAGGGCGGCACAGCCGGCCCGCAGCAGGGCGCCGCGGCTGCGGCGCCAGAACAGCATGGCGACCAGTGCCGCGGCGGCGCAGGCCATGGCGATCAGCGCCGGCAGCGGCAGCAGCGGGGAGAACTCCACGAACCAGTTCATCCAGCACCTTACGTAATAGCGCGCGCGCCTATTGGCCGAGCCGTTCCAGAAGTGCCGGAACGTGCACCTGATCGGCCTTGTAGTTTCCGGTCAGCGCGTACATGACGATGTTGACGCCGACGCGGAACGCCATCTCGCGCTGCACCTCGCCCCCCGGCACCACGGGGAACAGCGGCCGGTTGCGGTCGTTCAGGGCCCAGGCCGCGGCCAGATCGTTGGAGGTGATCAGCAGCGAGCTGACGCCGTCCGAGCGCCGCGCCCGGTCGGACCGCTTCGCCTCGGAGCGCGGCTCGGCCTCGACCCACATGGTACCGCCGTCCCAGCGCCCGGGAAACGTGCGCAGCAGATAGAACGACTTGGTCAGCACATGACCCTCGGGCACCGGCTCCAAGGGCGGGATATCCAGCTTGCCCAGAAGCCGCGAGAGCGCCGTCGCCCCCGGCCCTTGCGTCTGTCCGCCGCCCGACGGCAGCGACGACTGATAGTCGCGGGTGTCGAACACGATCATGCCGCCCTGCTTCATATAGGCGTCGATCTTGGCCAGGGTCTCGTCGGCCAGCGTCTTGGCGTCCGGCCGTACGGGCCAGTAGAGCAGGGGGAAGAAGGCGATCTCGTCCCGGTCGATGTCGACGCCCATGGGATCGCCCGGCTCGATCGCCGTGCGCGCCTTCAGGACCTTGCCGAGGCCCGTCAGCCCCTGCAGGCTGACGGTGTCGATCTGGCTGTCCCCGGAGACCACATAGGCCAAGCGGGTCTTGAGTGCGGCCTGCAGGGCGAACTCGTCGGTGGTCGTGCGGGCCTCCTGGGCCACGGACGGCATGGCGACCAGCGTCAGGCCCAGCGCCAGCGCGGCGATTGCTGCCGCCGCGGCGCGCGCCCGACGGCGGCCGCGCGGGCGCGCCATCAGGAACAGCACGGCGAGCATGTCCGCCAGGAAGACGGCAAAAGCCCCCGCCAGCAGCCACCGCTTGAGTGTCACCGCCTTTTGAACCCCATAGCTCGCCGGCCGCGCGCCGTCCGGCAAGGCCGAGAGGGCCTCGAAATCGGTCTTCGGGCCAACCGCATTGAGCGCGCGCGCCGCACCGGTCGGGCCATAATACCCCGGCGGATGTCTCGGGCCAGGGACCTTTTGATCGAATTCGGCTTTCTTCACGGGCGCCACCGTCGGGGCCGGCGGGCCGAGCCGCCCCAGCCCGTCCAGCGTCTGCAAAGGTGCCAGCACGCCACTGTCTGCGGAGCTCCCGGCTTTCGATGCCTCCGCCTCGCCGGCGGAGCCGGAGGTGCCGGCTGCGACCGTGGAGCGATCCGCGATGCGCCGCAGCATACCGACAAATAGGCCAGAAATCGGAAGATTCGACCAGTCCGAATTCGCCGTCACGTGGAACAGCACCAGCGTGCCGTCGCCGAGCGGCGCGGCGCTGACCAGCGGCGTGCCGTCCTGCAGCCGCGCCCAGACCTGCGCATTGCCGGCGGCGGCGGGGTCCGTCAGCACCTGGCGGCGCACCGTGACCTCGGCCGGCGGCGTCAGCCCGAAGAACGGGCTGGTATCCTCGAAGGGCGCAAGCGGCTGCGGCGTGCTCCAGGAGAGCGAGCCCCCCAGCGTGCGCCCGCCCTGACGCAGCCGCGACGGCAGCAGCCGGTCGCCGCCCTGCTCCAGCCGGGGTCCGGCGAAGCGCACCAGCGTTCCGCCCTTGCGCACCCAGGTCGTCAGCTCCTCCAGGGTCCCGCCGACGATCTTTCCGATATCCGCCAGGATCAGCACCGAGAGGTTGCGCCCGAGCAACTCCTGCACGGCGGATGCCACGTTGCGGTCGCCGGAGGAGTTCACCTCCGCATAGGGCCTCAGCGCCCGTTCGACATAGTAGAGCGGCGACAACAGGGGCTGGGCCAGCTCGCCCGCCTCGCCCGAGATGATGCCGACACGGCGCCAGCGCGAGCGGGCATCCAGCAGGTGCACCGCGCCGGCCGAGCGTTCGCCGCCGATCTCGACCCGCGCCACCTGATTGCGGATCTCCAGCGGCAGCGCGAACTTCGCCTCGGCCGTGTTCGATCCCTGGGACAGGTCGAAGGCGGCTTCCCCGAGGCGCTCGTTCTTGGCGCTGAAGGCCAGCACCTGCCCGCCGCGGGCGGCCCCGCCGGCGCGCCCGACATGGGCGATCAGCGCGCCGCGGTCGCTGAGACCTGCATGGAGGCCGAGCGCCATCGCTTCTGCGCCGGGCTGGTAGACCGTGACGCTGCCGCCGTCGCCGGCGGCCTCGCGCAGCACGGCGGCCAGGGCATCGGTGCCGCTATAGTCCATGCCGTCGCTGAGCCAGGCGACCGTCAGGTCGCCGCGCCCGGCCAGGGAGCGCTTCAGCGTCTCGGCAAGCTCTGCGCGCCGCGGCTCGTAGGGGCGTGGTTGCAGGCCCGCCGCGGCCTCGCGCGCCTTTTCCGGGCCGGCCGGCGCCAGGGTCGCGGTTCCAGTTTCCGCCGTGCCCACGACGATCACGGACCGGTCGCCTCGCTCGGCCCGCTCGATCAGCGAGGCCATGAGCTTCTGGCGCTCCTCCCAATGGCTGGCGGCGGCCCAGCCATTGTCGACGACGAGCAGCAGCGTGCCGTCGCCCGTGAGCTGCGCGCGGTCGGGATGCAGCACCGGGCGGGCCAGGGCGAAAACGATCAGGGCGGCGAGCAGCATGCGGAGCGCCGTCAGCCACCACGGGCTGTGCTGTGGCGTCTCGCGCGTGTCCTCCAGGTCCTTGAGCAGCCGCGTCGGCGGAAACACCACGAGCTGCGGGCGCGGCGGCGTGAAGCGCAGCAGCCACCAGATCACCGGAAGCGCCGCCAGGCCGGCGAGCGCCCAGGGCTCCAGGAAGCCGATCGGGCCGAGCGTCATCATGGGCCGGCCGGTCCTTCGGCCGCAGCGGTGCCCGCGGCGTCGGCCGGGGGCCGATAGCGGTAGTCGTGCTCGAGACCGGCAAGGCGCGTGTGCAGCGCCAGCAGCGCCTCCTCCGCCGGCCGGTCCGTGTGGTGGACGAGGAAGGACCATTCGAGCCGGCGCACCATGTCGTTCAGGGCCTGGCGGTGCTCGGCGATGCGGGCCTGGTAGCGTTCGCGCAGGAACTCCGCGCGCCCGGCGATCATCCGCACGTCACCCTCGCTCGCCGCGAACTCCGTGCGCCCCTCATAGGGCAGCGTCTCCTCCGCCGGATCGAGGATCTGGACGAGATGGCCGCGCACGCCCTGTGTGGCCAGCCGCTCCAGGCGCGCGGCGATGGCGTCGACCGGCTCCAGGAAATCGCTGAACATCAGGCATTCCGAGAAGCGGCCGAGCGACGCTTCGGGCGGCAGGCTGACGTCCTCGGCCTGATCCGCGATCTGCTTCGTGACCGCCTCCGCCAGCTTGCGCACCGCGTTGCGGTTGTTCGACGGCGGCCCGCCGATCAGGCCGACGCGCTCGCCGCCTCGCACCAGAAGCTCGGCGACGGAGAGCGCCAGGACGATGACGCGCTCGACCTTCGCCAGCCGCGACAGGTGCGACTGGAAGTGCATCGAGGCGGAGATATCCGCCCAGAGCCAGACGGTATGCGCCGCCTCCCATTCGCGCTCGCGCACATAGAGGTGCTCGGAGCTGGCCGAGCGGCGCCAATCGACGGAGGTGGCCGAGTCGCTGTTCTCGAAGTGGCGGAACTGCCAGAAGGTCTCGCCGGGACCGGCGCGACGGCGGCCGTGAATGCCGTGGGTGACCGTGTGCGCGACGCGGCGGGACTCGACCAGAAGCTCCGGCATGCGCGCGGCGAGCCTGTGCGCGCCGGCCTCGAGCTCGTGCAGCGGCGCTGTCAGCTTCGCTGTCGGTGCTCGCGCCATGCGCGGTCACTCCAACGCATGCGTTAGGGAAGCGATGACATTGCGGATGCCGACGCCTTCCGCGCGGGCGGCGAAGGTGAGCGCCATGCGGTGCTTCAGGATCGGTTCCGCCAGCGCGATGACGTCGTCCACCGAGGGCGAGAGCCGGCCTTCGATCAGGGCGCGGGCGCGGACGGCCAGCATCAGGGCCTGGCTGGCGCGGGGGCCCGGGCCCCAGGCGACCTTCTCGTCGATCTCCGTCCCGGCGCCGGTCTCGGGCCGCGCCGAGCGCACCAGCTTCAGGATGGCGTCCACAACCGTCTCGCCGACCGGGATCTGGCGCACGAAGCGCTGGCCCAGCATCAGCTCCTTGGCCGACAGGATCGGCTTCAGCTCCCTGGTCTCGGTGCCCGTGGTCGCGAACAGCATGCGCCGCTCCGCGCCCTCGTCCGGATAGCTGACGTCGATCTGCAGCAGGAACCGGTCGAGCTGCGCTTCCGGCAGGGGATAGGTGCCTTCCTGCTCCAGCGGGTTCTGCGTCGCCAGCACATGGAACGGCGTCGGCACGTCGTGACGCTCGCCCGCCACCGTGACGTGATGCTCCTGCATCGCCTGCAGCAGGGCCGACTGGGTCTTCGGGCTGGCGCGGTTGATCTCGTCCGCCATCAGGAGCTGCGTGAAGACGGGCCCCTTGACGAACCGGAACGAGCGACGCCCGCCGGCGCCTTCCTCCAGCACCTCCGAGCCGACGATGTCGGAGGGCATCAGGTCGGGCGTGAACTGGATGCGCTTGTTGTCCAGCCCGAGCACCGTGCCAAGCGTCTCGACCAGGCTGGTCTTGGCCAGGCCTGGAACGCCGATCAGGAGCGCATGGCCGCCCGCCAGGAGCGTGATCAGCGAAAGCTGAATCACATCGTCCTGCCCGAAGATGACCGACGCCGCCGACTCGTGGACGCGTCGTATTTTTTCGCCGAACTCCTCGATCTGCCCGATGAGTTCAGCGTCCGTTTGACTCAGTGTTGTCATGGTGATGAATATA
>JAKSBI010000432.1 GCA_022361215.1 Hyphomicrobiales bacterium
CCTCGAAGGTGATCGAGACGGTCCCGCCGTCATCGGGAATGCGGACGTCGCGCGCCGCCTCCGAGAGATCGAGATCGGGCGCCAGCGCCCGCAGGCTGCGATGAAAATCCGCCAGCTCCAGCGCCATGATCTTCTCGACGGCCTCCACCCCAAACCCCCGTCATTCCTGTGAAAGCGGGAATCCATTGCCCGTTGCCAGTTGGGAAAGATCTTCGGTCGGCACGGGAACGCCTCGTGCGGCTTCGTCCGACTCGTTCGGTCTTCCGCAAACGCCAATGGCTTCCCGCTTGCGCGGAAACGACGGCTGAGAGGGGCGCGTGCGAACGGCCACAGAACGACGCTAACCGCCCGCCACCGGCGGCCAGACCGCGACCGTGTCGCCCTCTTCGAGGCGCTTGGCGCTTGCGCTCGTCAGCGGCGTGAAAATGCCGTTCACCAGGATCAGGTGGCAGGTCTCCATGGGCACGTGATGCTTGTGCAGCACCTCGTGCACCGTGGCGCCGTCGGGCATGTCCACGTCGATGGCGTTGCGCTCGGCGCTGGGCGGCAGGAAGTCCCCGAGCGACGCGTAGAGCTTGAGCGTCACCTTCATACCGGGGCGATGCCCTGGGCGGTGGCCACATAGGCTTCCGCCAGCCGTTGCGGCGCCTTGATCAGCTTGTCCTTCCAGGCGCCGAGATGCAGGCCGGTCTGGATCAGGCCGCGCAGGATGCCGACATTCTCGGTCAGCCCCACCGCCTGCCCGCCGACCAGCCGGTCGCCGTCGAACTCGAGGCGCAGGTAGCGGTAACCGGTCTCGTCCACCAGCCGCCCGCTGTCGCCGCCCTCGACGCCCATCCAGGCGCCGAACGAGCTGGAGATCAGGCCGATGGTGTCCAGCACGTTCATGTTCAGGCTGCCTTCGTGGGGCGTCTTCAGGCCGGCCATGTTCTGGGCCGCGATACGGCCGTGCTCGACCGCCGTCGGCTGGATGGCGAGCACGCTGTAGGCGCCCGTCGACAGGTCCTTGGCCTGCGCTACGTCACCGGCGGCATAGACGTCCGGCACGCTCGCCGCCAGGTAGCCGTCGACGCGGATGCCCTGGTCGGTATCGATCCCGCTGCCCTCCAGGAACCCGATATTGGATCTGACACCGGTGGCGATCACGACCAGCTTGGCCGCCAGCGTCTCGCCGGCGCTGGTCTCGGCCTCGAGCCCGCCGGCGCCCCGGTCGATGCGCGTGATCTGCGTGCCCGTCAGCACGCGCACGCCCTTCTCCTCGCACCAGCGCTTCAGCATGGCGCCCGCGGTCTCGTCCATCATGCGCGGCACCATGCGGTCGCCCATCTCGACCACGGTCAGCGCCACGCCCTTGGCGACCAGCGCCTCCAGGATGATGGAGCCGATGAAGCCGGCGCCGACCAGCACCACCGGCACGTCCTTTCCGGCCAGCGCCACGATCTGGCGCGCGTCCTCCAGCGTCCAGCACGTGTGCACGCCGGGGGAGTCCAGGCCCTCGATGGGCGGCCGGACCGGGCTTGCGCCGGTGGCGATCAGGAGCTTGTCGTAGGCCAGGTCGTCGCCGTTCTCGAGCTTCAGCGTCTTGGCCAAGGCGTCGAGCGCCCCGGCGCGCGCCTTCAGATAGCTGATGCCCAGAGTGTCGTAGTGGCCGGCCTCATGGCGCAGATGGGTGCCCTCCTCGGCGATGTCGCCGGCGAGATAGTAGGGGATCGCCATGCGCGAATAGGGCGGCGCGTCCTCGCCCCCGACCAGGGTGATGCGCGCGTCGCGGTCGTGGTGCCGCAGGGTTTCCGCAGCGATCACGCCTGCGGGGCCTGCGCCGAGAATCACATGATGCATGAGCTTGCCTTCCAACGTTCGCCGACCTGCCCTTGTCCCGGAAAGGGGCGCCGGGACCGTGGCGCAGGGCCGGAAACGGCCCCTCCCAGAGAGAGGGGCCGTCTCGGTCGTGTCAGACCCCTAAAGCATGTCTTTCTTCCCGAAACCGGTATCCACTTTCGGGAGACATGCTCTAGAGCTGCAGCCGGGACAGGGTCTCGTTCGTGGGCCTGCCGTCGGGGGTCCAGCCGCGCAGCTCGTAATATTCGGGCAGCATTTTTTCCAGCCCGTTCACGAGCCCGTCCGCCGGGCCACCCTTGGCGGCCTCCTGCACGAGGCGCTTGGGCAGCTTGTCGTCCTCGGCCGTGAAGCCCGCGTCGAGGTTGAACTGGCGCTCCAGGGTCCAGGTGCGCTCGCCCACCTCCAGCAGCTTCTCGACCGTCCAGTCGCCCTCGCAGGCCCCGTTCACCTGCGGCGCGATATCCTCCAGCGTCCAGGCGAAGGTGGTGAAGACGCAGAGCCCGGAGGAGTCCACCGCCGCGGTGGCGTCCTGGAAGGCCTTCACCAGGCCCGGCTTGCCGTCCGTGGTCAGCGGGTCCGTCTTCTCCGGGATGCCCAGGATCTCCGAGGAGACCGTGTAGCTCCTGAGATGGCAGGCGCCGCGGTTGGCGGTGGCATAGGTCAGGCCCATGCCCTGGATGCCGCGCGGATCGTAGGCCGGGAACTCCTGGCCCTTCACGGTCATGGCAAGCTCGGGCTTGCCGTACTTGGCGCAGAGCCGGGCCGAGCCCTGGCCGAGCTCCTTGCCGAAGCCCTCGGCCTTGCCGACCAGCTCCGCCGACTTGGTCAGCGCTTCCGCCGAGCCGAACTTGAGCTCGAGGCCGTCGGTATCGCCACTCGTGATGTCGCCCGCCTCGTAGAGCTCCATGGCGGCGCCGAGCGTGGAGCCGAAGGAGATCGGGTCGAGGCCTTGCTCGTTGCAGATGAAGTTGGCGAAGGTGAGCGCGTCGAGGTCGTTGACACCGGTGGCGCAGCCGAGCGCCCAGGCCGCCTCGTATTCGAGCCCGCCCGAGGCGCCCCAATGCTCCGGCCGGTTGACGACCGTGTAGTGCTCCTCGTTCACCTTGGAGATGCGTCCGCAGGCAATGGTGCAGCCGAAGCAGGCGGTGTTGGTGATCAGGTTGGCCTTGCCGTCGCTGGCGCGCGTCTCGTGCATCTTCTCGGCCGAGATGTCCTTGGCGCCCTCGAATTGCACGTCCTTGTGATTGCGGGTCGGCAGCGCGCCCACCTCGTTGATCACGTTCA
>JAKSBI010000055.1 GCA_022361215.1 Hyphomicrobiales bacterium
CCCAGAATAGAGAAGCACAACCAGTCAATTCTCTGACAATATTGTATATAGAAGAATATATGGTTGATGACTGCTTGATCCCTTGATACGGATTGCTGAATAGAGCGAACGGCGCAGGCTTGTGTGGCAGCCTAATCTGGCGCTCGTTGTCACTGTCAGTGTGTTGCGGCGAATGTACAGTGTCCGTACGCAGGGGAGGCCTGGGATGTCTGATCCTTAAAATAGAGCGGGATCGCTTTTTCTCTCGATCTCCTTTTTCTCAACCAATTCAACTTCGCTTCCCGCCTGCAGGCACTTGAGAGGTGCCGGTCGGTGCGGGGGATGTGCGGCTCGAGCCGAACAGGCTTGGGCGTGATGGGGATGCTATGCCTGGATTTCGCGGTGCGGTGACGGCTTGGGCTCGGTTCGTGTTCGGCTTTGGCGTGACAGGGCGGGCGGTCAGGCCCCTGCTCGCCGCTGCGGCGCTGGCGGCGGCGGCACCGGCGCAGGCGCAAACCGAGGTGGTCGGTACGGTCTCCGGCCAGGTGGGCGTGACGCCGAGCGGCGGCGCCACCTATGCGGTGCCCATCGTCGTGCCCCCGGGCACCACGGGCGTCCAGCCCAAGCTGGCGCTCAGCTACAACAGCCAGGGCGGCAATGGTCTCGTGGGCGTCGGATGGTCGGTCTCCGGCCTCTCCGTCATCTCCCGCTGCGGCACAGACCTCTACCACGACGATCCCGCCAATGGCGGCGCCGGCATCGACCCGGTCGACTACGACGCCAACGACAAGTTCTGCCTGAACGGCCAGCGCCTGGTCGCCGTCAGCGGCAGCTACGGCGCCAGCGGCACCGAGTACCGCACCGCCTTCGAGGAGTTCTCCAAGATCGTCTCCTACGGCACGACCGGCGGCGGCCCGACCCGGTTCCGGGTCTGGAAGAAGACCGGCGAGATCCTGGACTACGGCAACACCGCGGACTCCCGCGTCGTCGGACAGGGCCGCACCGCGGTGCGCACCTGGGCGCTCTCCAGGCTCGCCGACGTCAAGGGCAACTACATCACCTTCACCTATGCCAACACCCAGTCGACCGGCGAGTTCCACATCGACCGCATCGACTACACCGGCAACGACGCCGAGAGCCTCGCCCCCTACAACCATGTGGACTTCGTCTACCAGACCCGACCGGACACCATCACCAGCTATCTGGCCGGCGACAAGATCACCATCACCAAGCGCCTGACCAACATCAAGGCCTATGCCGGGAGCACCCTGGCGCAGGACTACCGCATCGCCTACGAGCGCGGCGCCAGCAACCGCTCGCGCGTCGCAAGCCTCACACAATGCGCCAGCGCAAACACATGCTTCAA
>JAKSBI010000119.1 GCA_022361215.1 Hyphomicrobiales bacterium
CAGCAGCACCTGGGAGATCATGCCGAACTTGGCGTTCATCATGAACTCCCAGACCACGGCCATGGCGATCAGGGTGGACATCACGGGCAGGAAATAGACGGCCCGCCAGAACGTCCGGCCGCGCGTCAGGCTCTCGATCAGCACCGCGGCCCCGAGGCCTAAGAGGATCGATCCGGGGATGACGATGGCCACGTAGATCAGCGTGTTGGTGATCGCCTTCCAGAAGATGTCCTCGGCCAGCATCTCCTCGTAATTGGCGGTGCCGACCCAGTCGAAGCCGCTATCGCCGAGGGAGTAGTCCGTGAAGGATATCACCACCACCGCGATCACGGGCCCGATCAGCAGCAGGAACATGAGGAAGATCGCGGGCGCGGAGAGCGCCATGGCGATCCACTGGTGCCGGACGGCCGCATGCGCGCGCGCGGCGGGCGCCGCGACGGTGCCGGCGGAGACGGCGATGTCAGACATGGGCCACCTGCTTGGCCGGCGCCCGCTCCGGGCTCAGCGGGCGCGCGGCCACGCGCGCGCCGCAGCGGGCGAAGACGCGAGCGCCCGCGAGCGGGAAGTCCACCGATATGCTGTCGCCGATGGCCAGGCCGTTCATGGCGGCCTGGTCCAGGCGCATGATGGCGGGCGCCTCCGCGCCCTCCAGCGCGAAATGCACCATCAGCTCCGCGCCCAGATTCTCCACATGCGTCACCGTGCCGGCGAGCGCGCCGTCGCCGGACTTGGTGCGCCGCAGGGCTTCCGGCCGGACGCCGACCCGGGCCTCGCCCCGGTCCGCCTCCGCCACCAGCCCCGTCGGCTGTCCGAGCAGGTCGATGCCGCCGTCCGAGCGGATCTCGGCCGGGAACACGTTGATCTTCGGGCTGCCGATGAACTCGGCCACGCGGATGTCCTGGGGGTCGTTGTAGACCTCGGCCGGCGTGCCCACCTGCACCAGGTCGCCGTCCATCAGCACCGCGATGCGGTCCGACATGGTCATGGCCTCGGCCTGGTCGTGGGTGACGTAGATGAAGGTGGCCTCCAGCGCCCGGTGGAGCTGGGCGATCTCGGTGCGCATATGGACGCGCAGCTTGGCGTCGAGATTGGAGAGCGGCTCGTCGAGCAGGAAGGCGCTCGGCTCGCGCACGATGGCGCGGCCCACGGCGACGCGCTGGCGCTGCCCGCCGGAGAGCTGGCCGGGCTTGCGGTGCAGCAGGTCGCGCATGCCGAGCAGGTCCGCCGCCTGCTCGACCTGCTCCCGGATGGCGCGCTCGGTGGCGCGCGTGCCCGGCGCCAGCCAGCGGATCAGCGGCAGGCGCTGCCAGGCCGTGAGCTGGCGCATGCGCAGCGGCACCGCGATGTTGTCGTAGGCCGTCAGGTGCGGATAGAGCGCGTAGGACTGGAACACCATGGCCAGGTTGCGCCGGCTCGGGCGCATGCCGTCGACCAGGCCGCCGCCGATGCGTACATGGCCCGCCGTCTGCGGCTCGAGCCCGGCGATGATGCGCAGCAAGGTCGACTTGCCGCAGCCCGACGGCCCGACCAGCGACACGAACTCGCCGTCGCGGATGTCCAGGCTGATGCCGTTCAGGACCTGTGTCGACCCAAAGCTCTTGGTGACGCGATCAACGCCGATATCCGCCATGTCGCCTCCTGTGCCAAAAACCGTCGCGTCATCTCTCGACGGGCCGCAACTAACCCAAAAAACGTGAAGCTTTAACGACGGTACGTTCGTACTTGTTTGCTATTCGTTTTAGTATTGGATCAAGATGGATTAATATTGCAGAATTATTATGATATATGTGATGGATATTATGATTCTATATTTGGTTTTGCGGGTCGAAACCCGGCGTTCCATGCGGTCATCGTGCAGCCCAGCCTGTTGAAAGCGGCGGCCGTCACGCGCCTGTCATGGTTGTCTTGGTACTTTGGTACCCACAATTGCTAAAGCATGTCTCCCGAAAGTGGATACCGGTTTCGGGACAAAAGACATGCTTCAACAAAGAACTAGAGCTATGGCGCGAATCAGAATGATCGCGACAGGCTCTAGGGGGCCGGACCCATGCGATGGCTGATCGTGGACGACCATCCCATCGTTCGCACAAGCTTCCGCTATCTCGTCGACGCCATCGATCCGCAAGCGCAGATCGAGGAATGCGGCTCGCTGGACGATGCGCTGGCGGCCTGCGAAAGCCACGATCCGGATATCGTCATCCTCGACGTCATGCTGCCGAACTGCCAGGGCCTGACCTCCTACCGGCGGCTCAAGCCCGTAGCGCCGACCACCGCCTTCGTGCTGATGAGCGGGGACGAGAGCGCCAGCCTGATGCAGACGGCGCTGAAGGAGGGGGTGTCCGGCTTCATTCCGAAATCCTCCTCCGCGACCGTCATCAAGGCCGCGCTCGAGGTGGTCGTCGACGGCGGCATCTACGTGCCGCCCGCCGCGCTGGGGCTGGCGGCGCCGCAGGCCCGGCGCGCATCCGTGCGCCCGCCTGCGCCCGAGCCCCGCGAGGCCGCCGGCGAGGCCCTGACCGCCCGGCAACGGCAGATCCTGGATCTGCTGGCCCACGGCATGAGCAATGGCGAGATCGCCCAGGCCCTCGGGGTCGCCGAGCAGACGGTGAAGAACCACGTCTCGCGGCTGTTCCGCCAGCTCGGGGTCACCAACCGGGCGCAGGCGGCGCTCAGGCGCCAGCGCATGCGTCAGTTCGACACCGCCCGCAGGCCCTGAACCAGCGCCCTGAGGCGCACCGGGCGCAGGGGCTTGTGCATGACTGGAAAGCCGAGCTTCTTGATCTCGGTCAGCGAGGCCGCCGTGGTCTCGCCGGTCAGCACCACGATGGCCACCCGGTCGCCCCATGTCCGGCGCAGGTCCTTGGCGCTCGCCACCCCGCCCGCGGGCCGCGTGAAGTGGAAGTCGAGCAGGATCAGGTCCGGCGGCTGGTCGAGATCCTCGGCCAGCCGGCCGAGCTCCTCTGGGCTCGCCGTCGCCGTGACGTGCTGGCCCCAGGCCCGCAACAGCTCGGAGGTGGCGCGCCGCACGTCCTTGTTGTCGTCCGCGATCAGGATGCGCCGGGCCGGCAGGTCCGCCGGGCCGTCCTCCAGCTCCGGCTCCGGCGGGTCGGTCGCACCGGCGGCCGCCTCGGCGCAGAGCGGCAGGCGCACCCAGAAGCGCGAGCCCCGCCCGGGCTCGGACGTCACGCCGATCTCATGGCCCAGGATGCGCGCCAGGCGCGACGAGATGGCCAGGCCGAGCCCCAGGCCCGGCTGATCGGTCTGGCCGGGGCCGAGCTGCCGGAACTCCTCGAAGGCGAGCTCGACCTGGTCCGGCGGGATGCCGATGCCGGTGTCCACCACCTCCAGGCTCATGTGATCGCCGCGCCGCCGGGCGCCGACCAGGACGCCGCCCCGATCCGTATAGCGGATGGCGTTGGACACCAGGTTGCGCATGATGCGGCCCAGGATCTCCGGGTCGGAGCGGACCTCCCGCGCCGAGGGCAGCACGCGCAGGCGCAGGCCCTTCTCCAGCGCCGGCGGACCGAACTCCCGCGCGATCATGCTGGCGATGTCGCAGAGCGGGAAGCGCCGCGGCCGGGTCTCGACCACGCCGGCATCGAGCTTCGACATGTCCAGCAGCGAGTCGAACAGGCCCGTCATGGACTGCACGCAGGCGTCGATGTTCTGGGCCAGCCGGCGGATCTCCGGATCGTGCACCCGGCTCTTCAGCGTGGAGGCGAGGATGCCGATGGCGTGCAGGGGCTGGCGCAGGTCGTGGCTGGCCGCCGCCAGGATCTGCGACTTGGCCCGGTTCGCCCGGTCCGCCTCGCGCCGCGCCTCCACCAGCGCGGCCTCGGCCCGCTTGCGGTCGGTGATGTCGGTGTAGATGCCGACCACGCCGCCGCTGCCGGTCCGGCGCTCGCGAAACTGCAGCCACTGCCCGTTGGCCTTGAGCTGCTGGACCGTGTCGCGGCAGTCGTTGTGATAGCGCAGGCGGCGCTCGCGATAGGCCTCGGGCTTGCTGTTGGCCTCCTCGATGTCCTGCAGGCGCAGCACCGATCCGAACACCATGTTCATCTCCACCAGCTCGGCGAAGGCCACGCCCGGAACCACCCGCTCGGGCTCCGCGAACTGGTTCCGGTACTTGCTGTTGCAGATCACCAGCCGGTCGTCAGCGCTCCAGACGACGAACGGCTCGGCAAGGCTCTCGATGCCGTCGATCAAGGTCTCGATGGGGGGCAGCGCGTGCTCGGTCATGGGCCTCAAGTGTCGGACCGGCATATGACGGATTGGTGACAGGCTCGCGAAGCGTCGAGAAGGCCGCGCGCGGCAATCCTGTTGGGCCAAAGTAAGCGACCGGTCAGCCGGGGTGTAAGGGAGGGGGAGGCGGCTGACCGGTCTAAAAGCGCTCTGGTAGGGAGATGAGGAGAGAAAGAGCAGCTTCTGATATCCTTACGCGCCTGTTCGCCGAGAGGATCACCGAAGCTGCCATATCGCCCCAAGAGCAGGACGGCCCTCACCCGGAGAGCGCCCGGGTGGCGCGCCCGATGAGCCCCGTGAACAGCCGATTGGCGACGCGGAGCGGAAGCTCCGCCGGTCGCAGGGTGTGCGACGTCACGATCAGCGACCGGCGGCCGAGCGCGCCGACGATGTCGCGCGCAACGGCGTCCGGGTCGCGGGACCCGGGGATCGTGCGCATGCCAAATCCGGCGCTCTGGCCGAACGTCGTGCGGGTCGAGCCGGGAAGCGCCGTCAGCACGTGGATCGGCTCGCAACGCAGCTCCTCGGCGAGCGCCACCGACCATGAGTGCAACATGGCTTTCGACGCCGCATAGATCGCGAACCTCGGCACCGGCGCAAAGCCGGCCGTGCTGCCCATGTTGATCAGCCCACATTTGCGCGCCTCGGACTTCGCCCGCCGCAGCATGCCCGGAAGCAGCGTGCGGGTGAGCGCAATGGGCGCCGCGAGGTTGACCTGCACCGCCTCCAGGTGTCGCGAAGCCTCCACGCCGAGGAAGGGGCCGAAATGTCCGACGGCGGCATTGTTGATCAGAAGATCGATCTCCTTGGCCTCCGCCGCTTCGATCAGTCTTTCGCGATCGGCGCTCCTGGTCAGGTCGCCGGCCACCGTCTCGACCCGCCGTGCCGGCGCGCCGAGCGATCCTGCGACCTCGTCGAGGGCGTCTGCATCCCGCGCCGTCAATGTGAGATGCGTCGATGATGGAAGGGCGCGGGCCAGCGCCGCGCCGATGCCGCGGCTGGCGCCGGTGATCAGCGCGCTTTTCGGGATCATGGCGATGCCTCGTTCTGCAGTGGGTCTGGTTGTCTCCTAGGCAAGCAGATTGCTCAACGCACGCAAGAGCGATTTGGATCGGCGGCGCGAACATGCTCAGCAGCGCGGTCATTCGCGTCGTCGCAGTGTCCGACAGGCAGACACCCATCGGTGCCGAACGGGGACCACCCCTAGGACAATGCCATCTGCGTCAATCGGCCCACCGCGCCGATTGGCGCGAGTCTGATCGCATCCGCCTTGCCTCACGTAATCCGACAATAAAAGCGGCGGATCAACTGTTGCCACTCTTCCTGCCCCACCCTGCTCGCGTGCCTGGGGCAATTATCGTAAGAACAAGGACTAGAGATATGAGCGAGTTGACAGTTGGCCAGTTTGAGCTGGTCTACAACGCATTTTCATTCACCATCGCAACAATGGGAGCGGCGACGCTTTTTTTCTGGTTCGGCCGTTCTCAGGTTGCCGACGCCTACAAGACGGCGATGACCATCACCGGCCTGGTGACGGCCATCGCCCTCTACCACTATGTCCGTATTTTTGACAGCTGGGATGCTGCCTTCAGCGTCGTCGACGGCCAGATCAAGGCGACCGGCGTGGCCTTCAACGACGCTTATCGCTATGTCGATTGGCTGCTCACGGTCCCCCTTCTGTTGATCGAGCTCATCCTGGTGATGCGGCTCTCGTCCGCGGAGACCTGGTCGAAGGGCGTGCGGCTGGGCGCGCTGGCGGCGATCATGGTCGTGCTCGGCTATCCGGGTGAGATCGCCACCGATCCCGGCACGCGCTGGCTCTGGTGGGCGCTCGCGATGGTGCCCTTTGCCTGGATCGTCTACGAGCTCTTCGTCGGACTGAGCAAGTCGCTTGCCGCCCAGCCCGACAATGTGCGCGGCCTGGTGAATACGGCACGCTGGCTGACGGTGCTCTCCTGGTCGTTCTACCCGGTCGTGTTCGTCTTCCCCATGATCGGGCTGACCGGCGGCACGGCCGCGACCGCGGTGCAGGTGGGTTACACTGTCGCCGACGTCGTCTCGAAGGCGGTGTTCGGCGTCGTGATCTTCATGATCGCGCTTCGCAAGTCGCAGTCTGAGATGGACGTCCGCGGCGACGCCAAGGCCGCGACGGCCTGATCCTCATCGGCGGGCCGGCGCCCCGGCGTCGGCCCGCCTCTGCATCCGTGACCCTCAATGACAGTTCGCTCCCCCAGCAGTGCCGACAGCCTTGCCAGCCTGTCGAGAACAGGACGCCGGGAGACGTTTCACGCCGGGCACGGCTGCCTCTACATCGCACTCGCGACCGCGACGATAGCGGCGGCCCCGGCTTACGGCGACGCGGCGCCGGACCAGATGGCGTTGTTCGCGGCCATGGCGCTTCTGCTGTTGGGCGTGCCGCATGGCGGCTTCGATGTGGCGCTGGCGCGCCGCCGCCGGCGACCGAACGCGCAATTCGTCCCGATCCATTTCCTTTTCAAGTACATCGGGCTGGCAGGGGCGGTCCTGGGTCTCTGGCTCCTGCTTCCGGAACTCGCCCTTCCGCTGTTCCTGGCCATGTCCGCCTGGCATTTCGGCGGCGATTGGCGGCGCGACCTCGAACCGTTGCCGCGCTCGGTCGTCGGCGCCGCCCTCATCTGCTTCCCTGCCCTCTGGCATCGCCAGGACGTCATCGAGATTTTCGCGTGGCTTGCGCCGATCGGGGTCGCCCGGCAGGTGGCGGAGCTGATGGCGATCTGTGCCGTGCCGCTGGCCCAGGCCGCGGCCGTCGTCGTCGTGCTCACGGCATGTCGCAACCTGCTGGCAGCGGGAGAGATGCTTGCGACGCTGCTGCTGTCGGCGCTTGTGGGTCCCCTCACGTTTTTCGTCATCTACTTTTGCGGGCTTCATAGCGTGCGTCACATGTCCCACGCCTATGACGAGCTTCAGCCGGTATCGTTGGCCGAGTTCCTGCGAACGGCCGTGCCCTACGCCGTGCCGGCCATTCTGGCGACCCTGGCGGGCGGCTGGCTGCTCGTGGACCTGGAGGCCGGCCCTGCCTTGCTCGGGGCGGTGTTCCTCGCGCTGGCGGCGTTGTCGGTGCCGCATATGGCCCTCGTCGATTGGTTCGAGCCGAAGGATCTACACGTCGATCATCTCATCCAAGGCCGTCAGCCCAGCGCCCTCAAAATCGCGGCGGCGCTCTCCCGATACGCGGCCTGTTTCTCCGCGCTCATACGGTCCCAGGTGCGGTAGACCTGCACGAGCCGCGAGTTGCCGAGCAGCCGGTCGATCACGCTGCGCTCACACATGTTGAGCTGTTTGTAGCTGGTTCCCATCGCAACATCACATTAGCGGTGTTGCACTTGGCGCGTGACTCTAGACCCTGCACGGCTTCGTCGGCGGCGGCTGCGTGCAGGCGGCGGTGCGGCGCGCGGCGGGCGAGGCCATGGCCAAGGGCGCGCCCCGGCTGATCCGGATCAAGCCCAAGGACGATGTGGTCGAGAGCGTCGACGCCGACGGCATCGAGCTGCACAGATCGAGCTGCCCGAGCGGCGGCACCGTGGAGCTGTTCCTGGAGCCCATGCGCCAGGACATGCGCCTGGTGGTCTGCGGCGCCTCGCCGGTCGCCGCGCTGCTGCAACAGCTCGGCGCCGAGATTCCACCCGCGCGCAAGAGCGTGCTACACGGACCGGCGGGGCTGGACATCGGCGCCATCGACCCGGAGGAGATCGCGCTGTCGATCCTGGCCGAGATCGTGCAGGAGCGGCGGCGCTCCGTCAGGGCCGAAGCGCAGGACAGCGTGACCGGATAGGACACCAGGAGACAGAAAGACCGTGGAACTGAACGGGCAACAAACCATCAAGGCCTCGCGCGACGCCGTCTACGAGGCCCTCAACAATGTCGACGTGCTGAAGCAGTGCGTGCCCGGCTGCGAGAGCCTGGAGAAGACATCCGACACCGAGATGAGCGCGGTGGTGGCGCTCAAGATCGGCCCGGTGAAGGCCAAGTTCAACGGCGCCGTGACGCTCACCAACCTGAACGCGCCGGAAAGCTACACCATCGTCGGCGAGGGCTCGGGCGGCGCGGCCGGCTTCGCCAAGGGCAGCGCCGACGTCACCCTCTCCGAGCAGGGCGACGAGACCCTGCTGGACTACCAGGTCAAGGCCGATGTCGGCGGCAAGCTCGCCCAGCTCGGCAACCGCCTGATCGACAGCACGGCGAAGAAGCTCTCCAACGAGTTCTTCGTCAAGTTCGGCGAGATCGTCGAGGCCGGCCCCGAGGCCTGGACCGAGGACGAGGCGGAGGAAGCGAAGGAAGCAGCGCCGGCGCCGGCCGCAGCCGAAGGCGGCATACCCCGCTGGGTCTGGATCGCCGCCGCCACCGCCGCCGCCCTGATCGCGGTCTACGCCCTGAGCTAGGACCGGTCGAGGTTTACTGCATGGAGGCCCATCGAAGGACATCGGTTCAACTCGAGCACCGCGCCCGCCCCCACCCCCGTCATTCCCGCGGAAGCGGGAATCCATTGGCGGCAGCAACGGAGCAAAGGGCTCGGACGGTGTTGCACGAGAGGTTCAGACGTGAACCGATGGTCCCTGCCGCATGGCCACGTGGAATGGATTCCCGCTTTCGCGGGAATGACGGAGAAAGGGGCGTATGATGTGGCCAATCTCTATGGCCCCCTCCGATAGAGGCACGCCCAATCTGAAAGACAGGACCAACGCAGAATGATCGACGCTCTGGACACGGCGAGAGACTGGCTTGACGGCGGCCGCAAGGTCGCGCTCGCCACGGTGATCGAGACCTGGGGCTCGGCCCCGGTACCCGTCGGCGGCCATCTGGTCGTCGATGCCGACGGCAACTTCGCGGGCTCCGTCTCCGGCGGCTGCGTCGAGGCGGAGGTGATCGCCCGCGCCGAGGAGGTGATCGCCTCCGGCGCGCCGCAGGTGCTGGATTTCGGCGTCTCCAACGAGGCGGCCTGGAAGGTCGGGCTGCCCTGCGGCGGCCGCATCCGGGTGCTGGTGGAAACCCTGGACGCATGAAACGGGACGTCCTCGAAAGCGTCCTCGCCGCCCGGCGGGAGCGGCAGGCGCGCGTCCTGGTGAGCCGCCTCGACGGCGGCAACCAGCATCTGCTCGCGCCGGACGACATGGCCCCCGACCACCCCCTGGCCGAGGCCGTCGCCGAATGCCTCAGGAGCGGGCGCTCGCGCACGCTCCGGACGGACGAGGGCGAGACCTTCCTGCAAGCCCTGCTGCCCAAGCCTCGGCTCCTGATCGTCGGCGCCACCCACATCGCCCAGGTACTGATCAGGCTCGCACACGAGATGGAGTTCGACGTCTGCATCATCGATCCGCGCACCGCCTTCGCCAGCGCGGAACGGTTCCCGGACGTGAAGCTGATCGCCGAGTGGCCCGAGGAAGCGCTGGCCCGGCTCGGCCTCGACCGGCGCACCGCGGTGGTGACGCTGGGCCACGAGCCGACCATCGACGACGAAGCGCTCATTGCGGCACTGGCCAGCGACTGCTTTTATGTCGGCGCGCTGGGGAGCAAACGCACCCATGCCAGCCG
>JAKSBI010000378.1 GCA_022361215.1 Hyphomicrobiales bacterium
CGATGCTCATCGAGACGCAGATACCGAGCCGGGCTGGGATCTGAAGCCGACAGGTGTCTGCGCCAAGTCGGCCGGGCCGCCATCGAAAAGCGGGCGTTGTCGAATGGCGCCATGCTGATGTCGAAAAATATCATGCTTTGCTGAGCAGGCGCACCAAAGCTGCGGCTCGCAGGACGGATCGGGGCCATCGGTGGAAGCACCGAAGCGCTTGATCCAGCCCGATACGACCGGAGCCTGCAGGGGTGCCCTTGGACTTACCCGGGGGCCGTTTGGCGTTTCCCCGGCCACGTCATAGAGGGAGGTCGACATGAGACCGATGATCGCATTTCTGGCAGGTGCCGCCTTGAGCCTCGGCGCCACGGCGGCGCAAGCCGAGACCGTGTGGAACCTTGCCACCGCCTACAAGGACAGCAATTACCATACCCAGAACATCGCGCGCTTCGTCGAGGAGATCGAGCAGAAGACCGGCGGCAAGCTGAAGATCAAGCTGCACACCAACGCCTCGCTGCTGAAGATGCCAGAGATCAAGCGTGGCGTTCAGACCGGACAGGTGCAGATCGGCGAGATCCTGCTGTCGGCGTATGGCAAGGAAGACCCCTTCTTCGAAGTCGACGGCATTCCGTTCCTGACCAGCGGCCAGAAGACCGTGTGGGAGGTCTACGAGCTGTCGCTTCCGCACATCGAGGCAAAGCTCGCCAAACAGGGCCTGATGCCGCTGTTCTCCGTGCCTTGGCCGGGGCAAGGGCTCTATGCCAAGAAGCCGACCGACTCCATCGCGGATTACAAGGGCGTCAAGTTCCGCGCCTACAACGCCCTGACGGCACGCTTCGCCGAGCTGATAGGCGCGGTGCCGACCACGGTGCAGTCCGCCGAGGTGCCGCAGGCCTTCGCCACCGGCGTGGTCAGCGCCATGATCACCTCTTCCGCGACCGGCAACTATACCAAGGCCTGGGACTTCACGAGCCACTACTATGACATCAACGCCATAAGCAACAAGAACATGGTGATCATGAACGCCAAGGCCTTCAACGCGCTCGACGCCGACATCCAGAAGGTGGTCATGAGGGCGGCGGCCAAGGCCGAGACGCGGGGCTGGGTGAAGAGCAATGCGGTTCAAGCCAGCCTGACCGAGAACCTGGCCAAGAACGGCATGACCGTGGCGCCGCCGAGCGAGCAACTGCTGAAGGAGCTCAAAGGCATCGGCAAGACGATGATCGACGAGTGGCTGGCCAAAGCCGGCCCCCGCGGTCAGGAGTTCATCGAAAAGTACAACGCGATCATGGCCAAGGCCGACTGACCGCCAAGACCAATGGAGCCCAAGGCCGACACCTAATAGTATGCATGTCACCATGCTGCGCCGGATATTGGACTCGATCTATCTCGCCGGAGCGTTCGCGGGGGCGGCCTCCATCGTCGCCATCGGGCTCCTGATCACGTCTCAGGTCATCGGCCGGGAGCTCGGTGTGCAGGTCAAAGGCGCGGACGACCTGACCGCCTGGAGCGTGGTTGCCGCCGGGTTCCTCCCCATGGCCTACACCTACCGGTACGGCGGCCACATCCGCGTGACCGTGCTGATCGAGCGGTTTGCCAGCGCGCAACGCCGGGCGATGGAGATCCTCGTGCTGGCGGTAGCGACCTTCTTGGTCGGGTACATGACCTACTCGGCCTTCGACATGGTCTGGGACTCGTTCCGCTTCGAGGAGCTGTCGCAAAACCTGATCGTCATTCCGATCTGGATTCCCCAGATGTCGATCGCCGTCGGCTCACTGCTGTTCACCATCGCGATGGTCGACGATCTTGTGGCAGCGCTGCTCGGTGGCATGCCGTCTTACGTGAGCCCCGGCAGCACGGCCGGGCCGCAGGCCGGCACAGTGGATAGACAGCCGTCTTGACGCCCGAACACCTGCAGATTGCCCTGACCCTCGGCACGGTGCTCTTCCTGTTTCTCGGTTCCGGGGTCTGGATCGCCCTGTCGCTGCTCGGCGTCGGCTGGGTCGGCTTGACGTTCTTCGGCGCGGTTCCGGTCGAGAAGGCGATGGCGACGTCGATCTGGCAAGCCTCGGCA
>JAKSBI010000583.1 GCA_022361215.1 Hyphomicrobiales bacterium
CTGCAGGCCCGGACGGATCAGCTTGGCGATGGACGTGAGCAGCCCGGCCCTGTCGGTGCCGTCGCTCTGCGACGCCAGCCCCTCCATGTGCCGGGCGAGCCAGCGCGCGCGGATCTGCGGCAGCATGCCCATGGCGCGGATAGCCTCGGCGTTGCGCAGGGTCGAATCCGCGAAATCGTATGCCAGGACGGACTGCGCGCCCGACTTGCGCAGGGGGCCTCGCGTGGCGAACTCCGAGATCACGGCGAGCGTGAACAGGATCGCGGCGCCAGTCAGCGCGATGACGCCCAAGACCGGGTGGAACAGGAAGATGATCGTCAGGAAGATCGGCGTCCAGGGCGAGTCGAAAAAGGCCAGGAGACCGGTGCCGGTCAGGAACGTCCGGATCGCCTCCAGGTCCCTCAGAGGCTGGGTGCCGCTCGCCCCTCGGCTGCGCAGCCTCTGCCGGAACAGTGCCGAGAACACGGTCTCGCTCAAATGCGCGTCGAGCCGCGCGCTGAGCCGCACCAGGATGCGCGAGCGCACCAGCTCCAGGAAGGCGCTCAGCGCGATCAGGCCGATCGCCAGGACGGTGAGGGCGACAAGGGTGTCGTGGCTGCGCGAGGTGAGCACGCGGTCGTAGACCTGGAGCATGTAGAGCGGCGACACCAGGAGCAGGATGTTGATGAACAGGCTGAACAGGCCGACGGACGTAAACAGGCCGCGCGCCGACCCGAGCGCTCCTTTCAGCTCATCCGTTTGACGTTGGTTCGCCATCGACTCTTCTTCGTTGCAATGCCTTGCGGGCTTGCCAGTCAGGCCGCCAGGCTGAACGCCGAGCGGGGAAGGCGGTTTTTCACCGCCTCCCCCGGGCGTGGGTTGGAGACCGGAGGGCGCCTTCGGCGTGCCCTCCGATATGTCCCTGTCGTCAGGCGACCGCCGCGGGGTCCGAGAAGTCGAGACGGACCACAATGGGCTCGTGATCGCTCGCCGGCAGCGTGTCCACGAAGACGTCGCCGTCGTCGTCGCGCGTGAAGTCGTTGTTCACGTGGACGATGTCGAACTCGGGCGAGAGCGCCAGCAGGCCGTCGCTGACGAAGACGTGGTCGAGCACCTGCGAGTTGCCCTCGAAGACGAAGGTGTAGGCATCGTCTTCGGCCAGCGCCTGATCGATCAGGTTGGTGAGCACCTGCTCGCTGCCGGTGCCCGGCAGGATCTCCGAGAGGTCGTTGGTGAACTCGAACGTGTTCATGTCGCCGACCACCATCACGTTCGCCTGCTGCCCGAAGACCGAGCTGAAGAGCAGGAAGCCGTCGACGAACTCGTTGAGCGCCTCGACCTGCGCCTCGCGCTCGGCCTCGCCGGCTTGGACGAACGGCTGGGTGGCCCCGAAGACCGGCGTGGACCCGAAGCGCGACGTCAGGTGGTTGTTGACGATCGCGACCTGATTGCCGTCGTTGTCCTCGAAGATGCCGAGAAGCGGGGTCCGGGTCCCGGCGAAGGCATCCGGGTTGGACACGCCGAACAGATCCAGCACCGGCGGCGTCAGCGCCATTACGCTTTCGAGCGTGACCTCGTTCGGGTCGTACAGGAAGGCGTTGCGGATGTTGCCGCCGGGCACGCCGCCCTGGGTCCCGTCGACGGGGTCGACATCGGCGAAGGCGTAGGTCGGGCCGCCGGACAGCGCGATCGCGTCCACCAGGTCCTGCAGGGTCTGGTCGGCCGACGTGACGCCGTCGTCGGTCCGGCCGCTGTTGTCCTGGATCTCCTGCAACGCGATGATGTTCGGGCTGCCCAGATTGGTGACGATCTGATCGGCGAGCTTCTCGCGCTGGGCCGCATCCGGATCCGCCACACCGTTCTCGACGGCGAGCGTCGATGTCAGATTGAGAACGTTGTAGGTCGCGACCGTGAGCTGCCCATCCCCATCCGTGAGGCTGGTGACCTCCTGGGTGAGGGTCGAGGGCGTCTCGATGCTGAAGGGATCGGTGACGTTGACCTCGAAGTTGCCGAAGGAGTAGCCCATCACGCCGGTGATGTCCGACAGGTTGTCGCCCACCGTGATCTCCACCGGACCGCTACCGAAGATCGTCGGATCGAACTGAACCTGCACCCGCTCCGGGTTCTGGTCGCCGGTGTTGTCCGGACCGGAGTCCAGATTGATGCCGCCGCGGGCGTTGAAGCCGTCCGACGTGCCCGCCCCGTCGTCCGCGACCGTGACGAACTCGGCGCTGAAGGGCGAGAATACGCGGGTCGGCGAGACGGCCACCGGATCGTCGATGGTGACGCGCATGCCTTCGAGGCTCTCGAAGAAGTCGATGGCGTCGTTCTCGGGATCGAAGGTGTTGGCGGCGTCCTCTGCCGCGTCCTGCAGGTTCACCGGCAGCTCGTCGTCGCTGATCACCGTGGTGTTGGAGGGCGACCGGCCGGCCGCGCCGATGACGGTGGCGGCCGGCAGGGCATTGCCGGAGCTCAGCACCGATATGGCCGGGTTGCCGCCGATCTGCGTGAACGAGAGATCGGAGCCGTTGATATCCTCCTCGACAAAGCCCGTAACCTCGACCCCGTCGCCCACGACCACGCCAGGCGCACCGCCGGTCTCCACGAAGATGCCGTCCGAGGTGGCATCGTCGCCGTCGCCGGTCGGGTCCTGCATGTAGAAGCCGTTGAAGGCGACGGCCGTGACGATGCCGGAGGTGATGACGAGCTGGCCTTGCAGCGTCGAGACATGGCCCGCGCCCTGGATCTCGAAGATCGCGGCCGCGACCGGAACCGGATTGGCCGATCCGGGCGTGTCGAGCCCACCCACCGGGTCGAACGCCCCGATCAGGAAGTCGCCGCCGTCGGGCGAGCGGAACACATGGCCGGGGACGAAAGTGCCGTCCGGCCCGACCTGCGTGTCGCTGTAGACCTGCTCGCCGTTGCTCAGGTCCTCGACCAGGGCGACCGAGTCCACGATCTCGGTCCACGGCGTGGTGTCCAGGATACCGTCGTCGTCGGTGTCGAGATCGTCGCCGTTGGCGCCGGTGAAATCGCGCACCAGCAGGTGGGTGACGTTGTCGCTGTTCTCGAAGCCGAGCGTCGTGGTGAGATCCGCGGTCCCAAGGGTGAAGCTGCCCTCGGCCGCCAGGAAGAGGCCGTCGCCGTCCAGCGTCAGGCCGCTGAGGTCGGTGACGCTTTCGATGACGCCGCTGCCCCCGGGCCCATCGCCGACGACGATGTAGCTCAGGCCGTCGAGCGACGCACCGGCCTCGCCGAAGAGCTCGAAGAACTCGTCAGTGTCGGTGCCGGGCTGATCGATGCGGATCTCGTTGATGGCGATCTGGGGTCCGGACGAGGCCCCCTCGAGCACCGTGTCGTCGCGCACCGAGAGGTTCTGGATCCGCTCGTCCAGCTCCGGCGGCGTCTCGGCCTGGTCGAAATCGTTCGGGCCATCCGGACCGTCCACCACCGGGTGGTTGGCGGCCAGGAACTCCGCCAGCGCGTCCTGCTCGCCGCCGAAGCCCGAGAAGTCGGCATTGCCGTCGAGCTCACCGTCGATCGTGGTCGGATCGATGGTGTCGAGGTCCACCCTGTTGGCGAAGGTCGGGTCGGCCGCGACGAAGTCGGGATAGGGATAGCCGTCGCCGCCACTGGCCAGGAAGTCGAGGGTGACGATGCGGATGCCGGACGGCGCTCCGTCGACCACCGCGCCGTTCTCGACAATAGCGGTCTTGTTGCCGAGCTCGTCGACCAGGGCGACGCTCTGCACCCGATCGCCGGCCGGCAGGCTCGGATCGAACGAGAAGTTGACACCGCCGACCTGGGCGAACTGGCCGGGCGTGGCGCCCGGGCCCGTCGCCGCCACAGCATGGTTCAGAACCTGCAGAAGCTGCTCCGGTGTCAGCGTGATCAGCGTCAGCCCGTTGTCGAAGCGCAGCGTGTTCTCGATGTCGAGCTGCGAGATCTCGCCCGCCTCCTTGCCCGAGAGCGGGTTGGCCGCTGTGGGCAGCTCGTTGCCGTTCGAGTCCACTTCGCCGATGGGCGCCCGGATGCCGCCGCCGTTCTTCAGCGACACCAGCACCGTGTCGTCGACCGACCGGGCCACCGCCAGATTGGCGTCCGCGGTGAGGTTGCCCATATTGGTCTCCTCGGTGCGCACGCTTCCGCGCACGCCGTCGAGGAAGACGTCGGTCTCGCCGAAGACGTTGCTGTCCGTGGCGATCACCACGTCCTGCACGGCGTCGACGATATGCGCGACGTCGGTGGCCTTCTCGCTGTTTGCGATGGCGGTCTCGATGTCCGTCTCGCCGGTGACGTCGAGCACCGTCTCGTCGGTGGTGGCATAGGCGCCGGAGACTTCGGCGTCGATGCTGTCGGTGATGACGTTGCCGTTGGCGTCGAACTCGATCACGAGGCGGCCGACATAGGAGTACTCGCCGTCGGTGGACATGATCACCACCGGGTTGCCGTCCGCATCGGTGGTCTCGACCGGATAGGGACCGGCGGCCACATCACCGGGCCGGAGCACGTCCGTCTCGTCGGCGAGCAACGTGTCCGAGCCGCCGGCGAGGATGACGTCGACGCCGCTGAGCAGGTTCGCCAGCTCCTGCTCGAGCGCGATCTGCTGCAGGTGCGAGGTGAGGATGATCTTGTTCACCGGCTCGCGGCCGTTCGCCGGGTCGCCGGCGATCAGATCGTCGATGATCGGCTGCAGCACCGAGGCGAGCTGGGCCATGTCGTTGTCGGTGAACGGCCCGCCGATGACGCTGGTGCCGGTCGGCGACGACAGGCTTTCGAGCAGCTGCGTCGTGGCGCCTACGACGCCGATGAACTCGCCGCCCTGCTCGATGATGGTCGCCGGCGCGATCTTGGAGTCGTTCGAGTCCGGCACGTCGCCCGCCGTCTCGAAGATCTGCGGGAAATCGCCCTCGGAGCCGGGAAGCGGCTCGCGCGCGCTTAAGAGATCGCTGAGGAAGTCGGTGGAGGACAGGATCTCGTTGGTGAACAGGCTGCCGAGATCGCCGTCGCCCGAGAAGTCGAGATTGGCCGAGAGATAGGGGAACTGGGCTCCCGGCCAGTCGACTTCCTGGAGGAAGTTCAGCGCATCGGCGCCGAACTCGTCGGCGATCGAGGAGACGCCGACACCCGAGAGCGAATTCCCTTCCTCGGAGTCGTAGTTGATGATGTTCTCGAAGATGTCCGACCCGTTGTCGAACTCGTGGTTGCCGACCGCCGAGGCGTCGAAACCGATGACATTCATGATCGTGATGTCGGCGCGGCCTTCGTGATTGTCGATCTCATCGAAGTAGTCCGGGAAGCCGTCGCCGTTGATGTCCATCACGTAGACATCCGAGGCGCTCACGCCGTCGGTCGCCTGAATGAAGGCGTCGAGCTCGCCGTTGCTGAAGAAACCGTCGCCATTGGTGTCGGCGGCGGGATCCACTACGCTCGTGTCGATCAGCCCGAAGAACGCGTTGTAGAGCCCTTCGAACAGCGGGTTGAAGGTGGCGGCATCTCCCGAGGCGTTGAAGAATGGGCTCGGGATGTAGTTGTCGCCGGCCGAGATGACGACCGTGTTCTCGAACTCCTGCTCGAAGGCCTCGACGAGGGCCGCGAAGTTGGGCGCCCGCTCGAGCGCGTCGAGCCCACCTTCAAGGTCTGAAGCGTGCAGGATCTGCAGCGTGAAGGTGGTGTCGTCCGGCTCGGTCGCGCTGATCGTCCGATCCGCGAACTCGAGGAACTCGACCTCCTCGTACATGTCCATGCCGTCGGGGCTGCCCTCGCGCAGATCCGTGATCTTGCCGGCCTCGAAATCGATCTCGTAGTCGGCGCGATTGCCTGAGAACACGGCGGTATCTTCACCGTCACCACCGTTGAGCCTATCGTTGCCGTCGCCGCCGATGAGATCGTCGTCGCCGTCGCCACCGAAGAGATCGTCGTCCCCGTCGTTGCCCTTGAGGACGTTGTCGTCCCAGGTGCCGATCAGCGTGTCGTCGAGGTTAGAGCCGGTCAGGTTCTCGAAGTCGTCGAGCTCGTCCCGGATCCGGTCGCGCCAGGACGTGCCGGAGACGGTTCGGGCCTCGCCCTCCTCCAGGTCAGCGATCACGCCGGCCTTCGACTTGGAATAGTCGGCCGTGTCGATGCCGTCGCCGCCATCCAGCTCGTTGCGGCCGGTGCCGCCGGAGATGATGTCGTCGCCGTCACCGCCGTCGACCTCGTCGTTGCCGGAACCGGCCATGATGATGTCGTCGCCATCGTCGCCGTCGATCTCGTCCCGGCCGCTGCCGCCGTCGATCATGTCGTCGCCGTCGCCACCGTCGATCTCGTCGTTGCCGGAGCCACCCATGATCGTGTCGTCGCCGTCGCCGCCTTCGATCTCGTCGCTGCCGGAGCCGCCCATGATCGTGTCGTCGCCGTCACCACCGTCGATCTCGTCGCGGCCGCTGCCGCCATCGATATCGTCGTCGCCGTCGCCACCGTCGATCTCGTCGTTGCCGGAGCCACCCATGATCGTGTCGTCGCCTTCACCGCCCTCGATGTCGTCGCTGCCGCTACCGCCGTCGACGGTATCGTCGCCGTCGCCCGCGTCGATCCGGTCGCGGCCGCTGCCGCCATCGATGTCGTCGTTACCGTCGCCGCCGAAAATCCTGTCGCGGCCGGAGCCGCCGTCGACGTCGTCATCGCCGGCAAGCGCGTAGATGGTGTCATTGCCACCCTTGGCGTCGATGGTGTCGTCGCCCGCCGTGCCGACCAGCTTCTCGCTGCGGCCGGTGCCGTCGATGGTCTCGCCGGGAAAGTCGATACGGTAGAGCGTCGTGGTGCCCGAGACCTCGTTGGTCACGGCCAGAAGCGGCGCGTCCGTCGGGCTGTCCGCGCGCGAGATGAAGGCCAGGCCTTCGGGCGCGATGTCGCCGTCCGTGCGGATGTACTGCACGAACTGCACCTTATGCGGGTTGGAGATGTCGAAAACCATGACGCCGCCGCCGGCCCGCTCGAGGCCGACAAAGGCGTAGGTGTTGCCGTTGACCTCGCCGATGACCACGGACTCGGGCTCGGCGCCCTTGTTGTCGGAGCGGTTATCGACCTCGGCCGGGTCGCCGTCATTGGCGTTGAAGAACTCCGGCGTCTGGGCGGCCGTGATCTGCGCGATCATGTCGCCGCTGTCGAACACCAGGTTGCCCGCCTCGTCCCAGATCGAGAAGGACCGGCCGCCGTAGGAGAAGAGCTGGTCGATGTCCCCGTCGCCGTCGGTGTCGCCATCGATGGTCGAGACCTCCAGGCGGCCCAGATTCTCGTCCTTCTGAAGCTCGGCCGCATCGGGGAACGCGGTCGGATCGAGCGTCACGTCCTTGATCCGTGCGTCCTCGTTGCGCGCGTCGCCCTCGTTGGCCGTGACGTAGAAGGTCTGGCCCTTGACATCGTAGGAGGCGATGGCGTCGGGCATGTAGAGGCCGGAGACCGGCACCGTCTGGATGTCGATGCCGCTGTCCCGGTCGCTCGGATCGATGCCGTTGCCCTCGACCGAGTGGTCCTTGGCGCCGAGCGGCTGAATCTCGGTGACCGTGGCGCTTTCGATGTCGACCACGGCGACGGAGTTCGCCTCCTGCAGGGTGACGAAGGCCGTCTTGCCGTCCTCGGAGACCGCGATGAACTCGGGCTCGACGTCGTCGGAGAGCGTCTGGCCCGGGAAGATGCGCACGCCCGC
>JAKSBI010000046.1 GCA_022361215.1 Hyphomicrobiales bacterium
AGGTCCTTGAGATCGCCGTCGAGCTTGATGGCGACCGCGGCCTTGGAAAGCGATTTCGAGATGGACGCGGCGAGGTCGCGGCCCGAGATGCCGTCCTCGTAGTCGCGCACACTTCCGTCGGGAAAGCTCAGGGAAACCATGGCGTGCTCCTCTCACTCACTGCCTACCAAGCAGGTAAGACGGATGGACGTGGTCCGGATGTAGGATGGGACGGCGCACAAGACAATGCCGCCCGACAATGCTCAGTGCTTGTGCCCGCAAGGCCCGGAGGCTGTCAAGGGATCACGCCTGAGCCGCCACCGGCCATAGCGCCACGGCGCCCACCAGGGATGGCGCTCCCGGCTCAGATCCGGCACCGGGTCGAGGCCGGAGCTGCCCCAGGGATGGCAGCGCAGGAGCCGCGCGAGGGTGAGCCAGCCGCCCTTCCAGGCCCCGTTCCGGTCGATCGCCTCGAGCGCGTATTCCGAGCATGTGGGCAGATGCCGGCATCTCCAGCCGACCAGTGGCGAGAGCGTGTAGCGGTAAAGCAGGATCGGCCCTTTCAGGGCCATGCGCGCGAGCTTGCCGGCGAAGTCCATGGGCCGTCACCCCGGCTTCGCGTCCATCTCGGCCAGGATGGCGTTGGCCGTCATCAGGTCGAGATGGGCGCCGCCGGCGTTCTTGAAGAGCGTGATGTCCTCGGCCGAGGTCCGGCCCTCGGCGCCGGCGGCGAGGTCGTAATGGTCGGCGAGAACGTCCGCCGCGGTCATGGCGCCGCTCTCGATGGGCAGCAGAATGTCGCCGACGCCGTCGAAAGCCGATTCGCGGCTGTCCACGAACACCCGCGCCCGCCGCACGGCCGCGTCGTCGGCCTCGCGCATGTCGGGCTTCCAGCCGCCCACGAGATCCAGATGGGTGCCGGGCTTGAGCCAGTCGCCCTGGATGAGCGGATCCTGCGTCATGGTCGCGCAGGAAATCAGGTCGGCCTCCTGTGCGGCCGCTTCGAGGTCGAGCGCCTGTTCGCAGGCAATACCCTCGCCCACCAGCCGCTCGACCAGGGCCCGGCTGCGCTCCGGCGTCCTGTTCCAGATCAGCACGCGCTCGACCGAGGGGCGCACGGCAAGATGCGCCCTGACCAGCCAGGGCGCCAGCGCTCCGGCCCCGACCATAGCCAAGGTGCGCACGTCGTCCCGCGCCAGCCGCCGCGCGCCGAGGGCCGAGTCCGCGGCCGTCTTCCAATAGGTAATCTCCGTTCCATCCAGAACCGCACGCGGATGCCCGTCGTCGGCGTCGAACAGCACGAACAAGGCCTGCACGGACGGCAGATCCGACCTGGACGGGTTCTCGGGAAAGCACGTGATGAGCTTGCTGCCGAACGCCAGCTCCCACGACCCGGAGCTGCGCACGAAGTACTGGGCGTCGCCCTCGCCGATCAGAACGTCGGTCACCGGCAGCTTGGCAGCCCGGTGCCCGGCCTCCAGAGCCGTCACGAGCTTCTCGAATGTCAGGACCCGACGGATGTCGTCGGCCGTCACGAACTGCACATCAACCTCCCAGGGGGAACAGCCACGGATCGTCGCGACAAGGCGACCGTCAGGCGGGCTGAACCTCGGGCGCCGCACCCGAGCCGGCCTCGATCTGGGCGATGGCGTCCTCCACCGCATCGAAGACGAGCAGGGTCGAGGCATGCCGCGCCTTGAAATCGCGGACCGGCTCCAGCACCTCGAGGTCGCGCCACTGGCCCGTGGGCGGCGGCCCGTCCTCCTTCAGCATGGCGCGCATCTTGGCGCCGGTCCGCCGTAGCTCTTCCGCGCTGGCGCCGATGACGTGTCGCCCCATCACCGAACAGGCCGCCTGACCCAGCAGACAGGCCTTGACCTTCTGGCCGTAGTCGGTGACCACGCCGCCGTCCATCTTCAGATCGACCGTCACCGTGCTGCCGCACAGCTTCGAATGGGCCGTGGCCGTGGCGTAAGGATCGGCGAGCCGTTCCGTTCGCGGTATGTTCGCGGCCAGCTCCAGGATGCGCTGGTTGTAGATGTCGTCGAGCTGGGTCATCGGTGTTGCGTCTGTCAGCCTTTGGTTTCAGGCGCGGCCCCTTGCGGGGACATCGGCCGCATTATATATCGACGAACGAAAGAAGCCGAAGGGGCGGATCGCGCGTTGCGTGTGCGAAGCTAGCGCACCCCCGATCTAAACGCATCTGTGATCCGTATGGACCGTTACAGATTCTACAGAGCGGACTTGCAACGGTCCATAATCACCGACAAGCTGGTCGAACGCGCGCTTGCGTAATATTATTACATGGTACACGATCCGTGTTACGACAAGCGCACCCTCCGAGGCGGAAAGGAAGTCATGGATGCAATCGTAAAAAAGATGCCCGGCGTCAAGCAGCCGGTGGGCCGCGGCCCTGAGGTCGAGCGACCCACCGTCGAGGAGGCGGAGGACGCCGTCCGGACGCTGATCGCCTGGGCAGGCGACGATCCGACCCGCGAGGGGCTGAGGGACACGCCGAAGCGCGTCGTCAACGCCTATCGGGAGTTCTTCGGCGGCTACGAGCAGTGCCCGCTCGACGTGCTCTCGCGCACCTTCGACGACGTCGGCGGATACGACGATATCGTCATGCTGCGGGACATCGACCTCTATTCCCATTGCGAGCACCATATGGTGCCGTTCGTGGGCAAGGCCCATGTGGCCTATTTCCCGAACGATCAGGTGGTCGGCATCTCCAAGCTGGCACGGGTCGTCGAGATCTTCGCCCGTCGCCTGCAGACCCAGGAGACCATGACGGCGCAGATCACCCAGACCATCGACGAGGTGCTGAACCCGCGCGGCGTCGCCGTGATGATCGAGGCGGTGCATCAGTGCATGTCGCTCCGGGGCATCATGAAGCCGAGCGTCGCCACGATCACGACCCAGTTCACCGGCGTCTTCAAGGACGATCTGGCCGAGCAGCAGCGTTTCATGATGCTGGCGCGCGCCAGCGAAGGCATCTAGACCCCGCCACCGAGCCAAGAGACCATGACGGACCCACGTTTCGCGAAACGCAAGAGCGTCGAACAGGTCGAGGAAGGCGCCGAGCTGGCGCCCAAGTTCGACGCGGAGGGGCTCATGCCCGTGGTCACCACCGACGCGGCCTCGGGCGACGTTCTCATGGTCGGCTATATGAACGCCGAGGCCCTCGCCCGCACCATCGAGACCGGCGAGGCGCACTACTGGAGCCGGTCGCGACAGGTGCTTTGGCACAAGGGCGCGACCAGCGGGCTGGTGCAGAAGGTGGTCGATCTCAGGATCGACGACGATCAGGATGCCGTGTGGCTCAAGGTCGAGGTGGCGGGCTCGGGCGCAAGCTGCCATGTCGGCTACCGCTCATGCTTCTACCGCTCCGTGCCGACCGGATCGCCCCCGAGGCCGGACACGCGCCTGACGTTCCGGGAGCATGAAAAGACGTTCGATCCGGTGGCGGTGTACGGCGACGCGCCGAACCCGACCCAGCTCTAGGATGCAGTTCTTCTAGCCCGCATTTCTCACAGTCTTGCGGAACGTCATCGCGGTGCGGTGTGCCGGTCC
>JAKSBI010000731.1 GCA_022361215.1 Hyphomicrobiales bacterium
AAGTGGATACCGGTTTCGGGAGACATGCTTCAACAAAGAGCTGGAGCCTGTCGCGAATCGGAATGATCGCGACAGGCTCTAGGCCAGGGTGGGCCGGTGCGCCAGAGCTTCAGCGCGGCTTGCGGGCCGGCAGCGGCGCCTCCGCCCCCGTCGCCGACAGGGCACGCGGCGGCTCCGCCGCCAGCACCGTGCGGCAGGCCTGGGGCAGGTCGGCCAGGCGCAGCTCCCGCCGTTTCCTGGGTTTTTTCGGTTTCTTCGGCGGCGGGCGGCGGAACATGGCGAACCACTCTTCCAGCGGCTTGCCGCAGCCATCGCCCGGCGGCGGCGGCTTCTGGTTCACGCAGCCGACGCTGCCGCGCGGACAGCGGATGCGGATGTGAAAGTGATAGTGGTGCCCCCACCAGGGCCGCACCTTGCGCAGCCAGGACCTGTCCTGGCCGACGGTGGCCTCGCAGAGCGCTTTCTTGATGGCCGGGTGCACGAAGATGCGCGACACCTCCCGGTAGGACGCGGCGCGCTTCAGCAGCTTGACGTGGCCGGGCGTCCAGACCTTACGGTCGACCTCGAACTTGGTCTTCAGCATGGAGACGGCGCTGATCTTCTCGCGCTCCTCGCGGGTCAGCCGCCGGCTCGGCATCGGCTTCAGCCAGATGTCCGCGTCGAGTCCGATCTGGTGGCTGCGGTGGCCGGTCAGCATGGGCCCGCCGCGCGGCTGCGCCAGATCGCCGACCATCAGCCCCGGCCAGCCGTCCTGCTCCTTGGATTCGATCGCCAGCCGCTCGACCAGCCTGACGAGCTGCGGATGGCCCCAGTTGCGGTTGCGCGAGAGGCGCATGGCCTGCCAGGCGGGACCGTCCACCGGCAGCATGGTGCCGCCCGCAAGGCAGCCCCGCGCATAGGAGCCGATGGCGCGCGCGGAAAGCGACGCGGGCCGCGCCGACGTGCCGAACAGTTGCTTGGCGGGTGGCTCCGCCATGGCGGCGGAAACGGGCAGTTGGGCCAGAACGAACGCGGCCAGCGGAACGAGCAGTCGGCGCATGTGAGGCCCCTTCGCACGTTGTGGCAGGCAACCCGCCGGACGGTAGCCCAGATTATGGCGGCATTATGGGAACGGAATACCGCCCCCCTTTGCCTCCCCGGCCGCCCGCCTCTCGACCTCGGCAGCGGATTGGCCTATATGGCCCGCGACGGACATCCGAAGCCCACCCAGAGGTTCCCAGCATGAGCACGTGGCGTGTCTACCTTTCCGGCGAGATCCATACCGACTGGCGCGAACGCATCGAGAGCGGCCTCGAGGCGGCCGGGCTGCCGGTGGCGATCTCCGCGCCCGTGACCGATCACGGTTACAGCGACGACTGCGGCGTCTCGATCCTGGGCCCCGAGACGGACGGCTTCTGGAAGGACCACAAGGGCGCCAAGGTCAACGCCATCCGCACCCGCACGCTGATCGAGAAGGCCGACATCGTCGTGGTGCGCTTCGGCGACAAGTACAAGCAATGGAACGCGGCCTTCGACGCCGGCTACGCAGCGGCGCTCGGCAAGCCGCTGATCGTGCTGCACGACCCCTCCCTCACGCACCCGCTGAAGGAGGTCGACGCCGCCGCCCTCGCCGTGGCCGAGCGCCCGGAGCAGGTGGTCGATCTCCTGCGCTACGTCATCCGCGGCGAGCTCGGCGCCACCGCCGTGCCGTCCGCCGCGGAATAGCGGCGGCCAGGGCCCAACACATCCGACGGTCGAGGCAGGTCTTCCAACGCCCCAACCATCCGGCGTCATTCCGGGACGACGGCATTACGGAAGTCAACCACCGTGCGGGTGCGTCGCAGGCTATTCAGCATACGCACCCCCAGACTGCGCTAATTCTCGTCCATCTTCAGCGCCGCGATGAAGGCCTCCTGGGGGATGTCCACATTGCCGAACTGGCGCATGCGCTTCTTGCCGGCCTTCTGCTTCTCCAGGAGCTTGCGCTTGCGCGTCACGTCGCCACCGTAGCACTTGGCGGTGACGTCCTTGCGGAGCGCGCCGATGGTCTCGCGGGCGATGATCTTGCCGCCGAGCGCCGCCTGGATCGGGATCTTGAACAGGTGGCGTGGGATCAGATCCTTCAGCTTCTCGCACATGGCGCGACCGCGCATCTCGGCCCGCTCCCGATGCACCACCACGGAGAGCGCGTCCACGGGCTCGGCATTGACCAGGATCGACATCTTCACCAGCTCGCCCCGCTCGTAGCCGATCAGGTGATAGTCGAAGGAGGCGTAGCCGCGGGTCACGGACTTGAGACGGTCGTAGAAGTCGAACACCACCTCGTTGAGCGGCAGCTCGTAGACCACCATGGCCCGGCTGCCCGCATAGGTGAGCGTCTTCTGGCGCCCGCGCCGGTCCTCGCAGAGCTTCAGCACCGCGCCCAGATAGTCGTCGGGCACCAGGATGGTGGCCTCGATCCAAGGCTCCTCCATGTGGTCGATCTTCACCGGGTCGGGCATGTCCGCCGGGTTGTGCAGCTCCTCGACGGTGCCGTCGGTCAGGTGCAGCCGGTAGATGACGCTCGGCGTGGTGGTGATCAGATCGATGTTGAACTCGCGCTCCAGCCGCTCGCGGATGATCTCCAGATGCAGCAGCCCGAGAAAGCCGCAGCGGAAGCCGAAGCCGAGGGCCGCGGAGGTCTCCATCTCGTAGGAAAAGCTCGAATCGTTCAACCGCAGCCGGGCCATGGCCTCGCGCAGATCCTCGAAGTCGGCCGAGTCCACGGGGAAGAGCCCGCAGAAGACCACGGGCTGGGCCTCCTTGAAGCCCGGCAGCGCCTCGCCCGTCGGCGTCTTCTCGTCCGTCACCGTGTCGCCCACGCGGGTGTCGGCGACCTCCTTGATGGCGGCAGTGAAGAAGCCGATCTCGCCGGGCCCGAGCGCCGCCAGCATCTCCTGCTTGGGGCGGAACAGGCCGACGCGGTCGACCAGATGGGTGGCGCCCGTCGACATCAGCTTGATGCGCTGGCCCTTGCGCAGATGGCCGTCGAGAATGCGCACCAGGACGACGACGCCGAGATAGGGGTCGTACCAGGAGTCCACGAGCAGCGCCTTCAGCGGACACTCGCCGTCGCCCGAGGGCGGCGGCAGGCGCTGCACGATGGCCTCCAGCACGTCCTCCACGCCCATGCCGGTCTTGGCCGAGATCTCCAGCGCATCCGAGGCGTCGAGCCCGATGACGTCCTCGATCTGCCCGCGCACGCGCTCGGGCTCGGCCGCCGGCAGGTCGACCTTGTTCAGGACCGGGATGATCTCGTGATCGGCCTCCAGCGCCTGGTAGACGTTGGCGAGCGTCTGCGCCTCCACGCCCTGGCTGGCGTCGACCACCAGCAGCGAGCCCTCGCAGGCCGCCAGCGACCGGCTGACTTCGTAGGCGAAGTCCACATGGCCGGGCGTGTCCATCAGGTTCAGCACATACCCCTGCCCGTCGCGGGCGGTGTAGGCCAGGCGCACGGTCTGGGCCTTGATGGTGATGCCGCGCTCGCGCTCCAGCTCCATGGAATCGAGCACCTGGGCCTTCATCTCGCGGTCGGACAGGCCACCGGTGCGCTGGATCAGGC
>JAKSBI010000180.1 GCA_022361215.1 Hyphomicrobiales bacterium
CGTCGGATTTGGGCGCCGCGCTACTTGCCTTCGCCTTCCGGCGATGCGCCGCTTGACCGGTCCGGGTCATTCGTTCCACCTGTTGGCCATGGACGCGGGCAAACTGACAAAAGCCGACGGCCGCGGCAAGAGCGGGACGGTCATGGCGCGCGCCTTGTCGCACGCCGAGGCGGCCGCCGCGCGCGGCGAGGTGCCGGTGGGCGCCGTTGTGGTCGGCCCGGACGGTGCGGTGCTGGCCGAGGACGGCAACCGTACGCTGGAGCTGAAGGACCCGACGGCCCATGCCGAGATACTGGCGATCCGCGCGGCCTGCGCGGCGCTCGGCTCGGAGCGGCTGGTGGGCTGCGATCTCTATGTGACGCTGGAGCCCTGCGCCATGTGCGCCGCCGCCATCTCGTTCGCGCGCATCCGCCGGCTCTATTTCGGGGCGGCCGACCCGAAGGGCGGCGCGGTCGAGCATGGGCCCCGGCTCTTCGCGCAGCCCACCTGCCATCACGCGCCCGAGGTCTATGGCGGCATCGACGAGACGCGCGCCGCGGCGCTGCTCAAGGCGTTCTTCAGGGCGCGGCGCTGAGCCGCGCGTCGAGCGCCTGTTTCAGCGTGTCCTTGACCGGGGCGGCGGCCTCCAGGATCTGTCGCACCTTGTAGAACTCCAGCACCCGGAAGGGCTCGACCGCCGGGCGGATCACCACGTCCGGCATGTGCCGCCGCAGTTTTTCCCTCACGATGGCGTTCTGCATGATCTGCGAGGACGCCACGATGGCCTCGAAGGGCGAGGGCGGCTTCGGCTCCGCGCCCGAGACCGGGCCACCGGTGACGTCGATGGCCACGGTCAGGTCGACCCGCGGCTCGATCAGGTCGAAGGGGAGCGGGTTGGCCAGACCGCCGTCGACCAGGATGCGGCCTTCGTGGGCCACAGGGCGGAACAGCGCCGGCAGGGCCATGGAGGCGGCCACGGCGGGCAGCAGCGGCCCCTCCTGCATCACGAAGGCCTCCTGCCGGTGGAAGTCCGTCGCGATCACCTGCAGCGGCAGCTCCAGGTCCGCGAAGTCGCGCGCCACGCCTTCCGGGAAGACGATCTCCAGGAGCGCTTCGGGGTTCATCAGCGAGCCCGAAAGCGGCCGGCGGTTCCAGAGGTCCAGGAGCGAGCCGCCGCGGATCGAGAAGAGCTCCCGGACGATCCGGGTCGGCTTGCTGAGCAGCGCCAGGGCATGGTCGCGGATGGCGCCGGCCTCCAGGCCCGAGGCATAGCCGGCGCCGAAGATGGCGCCGATGCTGGTGCCGGCGATCAGCGTGGGCCGCACGCCAAGCTCGTCGAACGCCTCCAGCACGGCGATATGGGCGAGACCCCGCGCCCCGCCGCCGCCGAGCGCCAGCCCGATCACCGGATCGACGCGGCGCTGCTGCGGAACGCTCTCTTCGGCCTGCTGCGCCATGGCCCCCTCGTCAGCGTCGTTTCGGATTGACGGCGTTCACTGGGCTCGCCTCATCTGGGCAGTCCGACCCAAGAGTAGCATGCGTCGCGTTGGTGGTCTGAGAGAGGGGCGATATGGCGCGCCATTCTCTTTCGTCATTCTCGCGAAAGCGGGAATCCATTCAACCTCGCCATGCCGCAGGGACCATAGGCTCCCGTTTGAACCTCTCGCGCAACACTTTCCAAGGCCTTCGCTCTGTTGCTGTTGCCAATGGATTCCTGTGTGTTGAGGTGTTGCTAGGATGGTCGCGGGAAGGAGGCCGCTGGATTCCCGCTTTCGCGGAATGAGGGCAGAGGGGAGGATGCATCCCATTGAACAGGCCCTAGCTGCCCGAGAGAAAGGGCAACACCATGTCCAGGGTCGCCTCGGGCGCTTCCTCGGCCATGAAATGGCCGCATGGCACGGTGCCGCCGTCGACCCGGTCGCACCAGGCGCGCCAGAGGCCCAGCGGGTCCTCCATGTGCGAGGGGTTGCCGGTCTCGCCCCAGACCGCGCGCGTGGGGCAGGCGATCTTGCGGCCCGCGGCCCGGTCCGCCTCGTCGTCCGCAAGGTCGATGCCGGCGCCGGCGCGATAGTCGGCGCAGGTGGCGGCAATGCGGCCGGGCGCCGTGAAGAACGCGCGGTAGTGGGCCAGCGCCCCAGCGTCGATCGCGTCGAGGCTGCGGGCCATGGTGCCGCGCCGGAAGCGGTCCTCAAGCCAGCGGACGGCGTCGGCCGCGATCAGGTCTTCGGGCACAGGCGCCGGCTGCGCCAGCAGGGGCCAGTGGAACATGCGCATGGCAAGGCGGTGGGTGAAATTGTGCCAGATGTCGTAGGTCGTGACGATGTCGAGCACGACGAGGCGCTCGACGGCTGCGCCATGGTCGAGCGCGAGGCGGTAGGCGACCCGGCCGCCGCGGTCGTGGCCGATCACCGCGAAGCGCTGGTGTCCGAGCGCGGTCATCACCGCCATCATGTCCGCGGCCATGGTGCGCTTGGAATAGGCGCGGTGGCCGTCGTCGTCGGGCGGGGCCGAGCTTGCCCCGTAGCCGCGCAGGTCCGGCAGCACGAGCGTAAAACGCTTGGCCAGGGCCGGGGCGATCCGGTGCCACATGACATGGGTCTCAGGGTAGCCGTGCAGCAGAAGCAGCGGAGGCCCTGAGCCGCCGACGCGGGCGAAGATCTCGGCGCCCTCGGTCTGGAACGTGCGGGCCGCGTAGCCCGGGAAGAGGTCCGGAAGCTCGGTCATCGTCTCATGCGCCCTGCAGGAAGGGGAGGAGCGCGGCCAGGGTCTCCTCGGGCAGCTCCTCGGCCAGGAAATGGCCGCAGGGAAGGGGGGTACCGGTCACGTCCGTGCACCAGCTCCGCCACGTCTCCAGAGGATCGGAGCCCGACACGATGCCGACGGTCCGCCCGCCGCCCCAGACGGCCAGGGTCGGGCAGGCGATCTTGTGGCCGGCGCCGCGGTCGGTCTCGTCATGGTCGTGGTCGACCGTGGCGCCGGCGCGGTAGTCTTCGCACATGGCCTGGATGCGCGCGGGCTCGGTGAAGGATGCGCGGTAGTGCGCGAGCGCCTCTTGCGAAAAGGGCGAGAGGTCGCCGGTGCCGCACCAGCGGGCGATCAGCCCTTCGTGCCAGGCGATCGGATTGGCCTCGATCATGGCCTCGGGCAGCGGCGCCGGCTGAGCCATGAAACTCCAGTGGAACTTGCCCCTGGCATCAGCGGCGTCGAAGGCGTTCCAGACGTCGCCGGTGGGCACGATGTCGAGCACGGCCAGGCGCTCGACCCGCTCGCCGTGATCGAGGGCCAGGCGGTAGGAGACGCGGGCGCCGCGGTCGTGGCCGACGAGCCGGAAGCGCTCGTGGCCGAGCGCCGTCATGACCTCGGCCAGATCTTGCGCCATGGCGCGCTTGGAATAGGCGTGGTGCTCCGCGTCGGGCGCGGGGCAGGAGCTGGCGCCGTAGCCGCGCAGGTCCGGCAGCACCACGGTGAAATGCTCGGCCAGTGCCGGGGCGATCTTGTGCCAGCAGGCATGGGTCTGCGGATAGCCGTGCACCATCAGGAGCGGCGGACCCGAGCCGCCGATGCGCGCGAAGATCTCCGCGCCTTGCGCCGCGATGCGGCGCGCCTCGAAGCCAGGATAGAGCTCCGGAAGATCGCTCATGCCGCCGCATCCTTTTCGCGCTCGACCGCGCGCCAGCCGATGTCGCTGCGGCAGAAGCCCTCGGGCCAGTCGATCTTCTCGATGGCCGCGTAGGCGCGGGACTGCGCCTCCTGCACCGTCGCGCCGAGGGCGGTGACGTTGAGGACGCGCCCGCCGGTGGCGACGACGTCGCCGTCCCGCCGCGCCGTTCCCGCATGGAAGATCTCCACGTCCGGGTCGTCGGCCGCCGCCGCGAGGCCGCGGATGACGGAGCCCTTGTCATAGGCGCCGGGATAGCCCTTGCTGGCCATGACGACGGTCAGCGCCACCTGATCGTGCCAGCGCAG
>JAKSBI010000696.1 GCA_022361215.1 Hyphomicrobiales bacterium
CGCGTGGTCTGCGAGTCCTATTGCGCAATCGTCTTCACGGCGTCCGTTCCCTTCGCGAACGCCTCGGTGAAGCCCTCGCCGGCCCGGCCGATCGAAAGATCCTCGATCTTCCTCTTGGCGATGAAAGCCTGGAAAGCCTCGTCCTTGCGCGCCTTGAGAATCGCATCCTGCAGCGTCTTGTAGCGTTCGGGGAACTGCTTCTTCAGTGCGCTCGGCACGGCATAGACGCCGTAGCGCCCGAGGAAGTCGGGCGTCGGCGGCGTGATGCCGTAGGCCTTCAGCGCCTCGACCAGGGTCGGCGCCTCCGGCCAGCGCGGGCTCTTCTGCGGGGCGCCCAGCAGCAACGCATGCGCCTTCTCGCGGATGTTCAAGCGCGCGGAGTCATCGCCCACGGTGGCATCGACCTGGCCGCCGACCATGGCGTTGGCCGCCTTGCTGCCGCCCTTGTAGCCGACCAGGCGGACGTCGAGCTGCAGCTTGGAGAACAGCCACTTCGCAAACTGCTCCTGCGCGCCGCCCTGCGAGATGCTGACGGTCAGCTTGCCGGGGTTCGCCTTGGCCTTCTCGACGAAGGCGTCGAAGGTCTTGATCGGCGAGTCCTTGCGCACCAGAACGATCCGCGGATCGAACAGGTCCACCATGATGACCCGGAGGTCGTCGACCTTGTAGGGAGCGCCCTTCAGGACGGACGACATGTTCAGGTCTGGCTGATTGGTCGCCAGAATGCTGTACCCGTCCGGCGCGGCGCGCAGAACCGCCGTGGCCGCGACCTGCCCGCCGCCGCCCGGCAGGTTCTGCACCACCACCGGCTGACCCAGCGCTTTCTCCAGCGCGGGCGCGAGCAGGCGGGCCTGACGGTCCGTTCCGCCGCCGGCCCCGTAGGCCACGATGATCTGCACCGGTTTGCTGGGATAGTCGTCCGCGGATTGTGCCGATGGCGCGCCGCCGATCGCCAAAGCCGCAACCACCGCGGCAACGGACGTTGCAAAGCGTCTTACCCATGCGTTCCGGATTCCCGACATCACTCCATCTCCTCCCTTACTGCCACTCGTCCGGGACCGACGGCCCGAACCATAGAAATCTCTCTAGCTCAGCAGCCGCTCGTCGTAGGGCGTGTCGTTCAGATACTCGGCCCCGTCCTCGGTCACCACGAGGACGTCCTCCAGGTGAGCGCCGCCGATGGCGGGCTGGTCCGGCAGAACCACCCGCGGCTCGAGGCAGATGACCATGTTCTCGACAAGAGGCACGTCCACGTCGCGGTGAATCAGGGGCTCGCCGTGCAGACCGTAGCCGAGCTGGTGGCCGGTGTTGCCGGCGTGCTGATACTTGCCCCAGCCGGCGTCTTCGATCACCTCGCGCGCCCGGCGGTCGACCTCGTGACAGGTCACGCCCGGCCGGACGCATTTGGCCGCCTCGCGGACCGAGTCGTAGGCGACGCGGTAAATCTCCTTCTGGGTGGCCGTGGGTGCGCCGCAGACGACCGTCCGACCGAGGTCGCCGGTGTAGCCCTTCACGACGCAGCCGATGTCCATGATCACCATCTCGCCGTCTTCGATCGTCTTCTCCGTCGCCACCCGCTCGAACATGGACGCGTTCGATCCGGACGCGATGCACGGGATGAAGGGCGTCATCTCGGAGCCGTTCCGGCGCATCGCATATTCGGCTTCCGCCGCGACCTCGAACTCGCGAATGCCGGGCCGTATGGCCGCGGCCGCCGCCCTGACGCCCAGGTCCGCGACCGTGACGCTGTCGCGGATCAGCTCGATCTCGAGCGGGTGCTTGATGGCGGTGACATCCACCCAGATGGCCGAGGCGTCCTCGAAGCTGACTTTCGGGTAAGCCTCCGTGAGCGCCTGGTGCACCGTGAAGGGCATCAGGTCGGTGCCGATGCGCGCGTTCTGCAGCCCGTAATCCGCGATCATCTCGCCCAGGACGTCGGACCACCGCGAGACCTCCGGCAGCCTGCGGTGATCCTCGATATCGGACTTGAACCGGATGCGCAGATCGTCGCTGCCGGATGTATGTCCCACCGCGGGCGGCTTGCCGCGCGGCACCAGGACCAGATATTCCGGCTCCATGAAGGGGCGAAAGCCCTTCACGTAGAAATCGGTGACGTAGCGGACGGCCTCCGCCTTGAAGAGCAGCAGGGCGTCGTAGCCGGCTTGCTCCATCGCGCGCTCGATCTTGTCGCGCTTGATCCTGTGCAGCTCGTCGCCCGCGTAGAACACGGGGTCCTGTTTCTGAAACGGCGTGTCCAAGTCTTCGCTCCTGAGCATCAGGCTGCGCGCCGCGTGGCGCCGAGCACGCGCTCGACCGCGGCCAGACAGCTCTCGACCGACGTGCCGTCGATGTGACGATGGGTGACGAAACGGATCTTCGTGGCGGCGCAGTTGGCCAGCACGCCGTGCGCGCGAAGGCCGGCGACGATATCTCGGGCATCCGCCGCGAAGCGGTCGACGAAACAGTTCACGATGTTGGTTTGAACGGTCTCCAGCCGGACCAGCGACTCGTCGATCGCGGCCAGCCCCTCCGCGAGCTGCCTGGCCAAGGCGTGATCGCGGCACAGATGCGGATAGGGGTCCTGAAGCGCCACCAGCGCCGGCGCGGCGATCAGCCCGACCTGCCGCATGCCGCCGCCAAGCATCCGGGCCTTCCTGTGCGCCCTGGCGATAAAATCGCGGGACCCGGCGAGGATGGACCCGACCGGCGCCCCCAGCCCCTTCGACAACGCGAACATCACGCTGTCGGCGAAGCGGCAGATGTCGGCAACGGGACAGCTCAGCGCGGCCGCCGCGTTGAACACGCGGGCGCCGTCCAAGTGGACCGGCAGTCCGGCCTCTTGTGCAACGTCGTGGATCTCGCTCATCCGCTGCAGCGGCAGGATCGTGCCTCCGGCGCTGTTCAGCGTGTTCTCCAGACAGATCAGCCCGGTCGGCGCCACATGGTCCGAGACCGCCGTGCGAATGGCGGCCTTCACGTCATCGGGATCCAGGATGCCGGTCTCGCCCTTGAGGGCGCGCGGTATGGCGCCGGCCACGGCCGAGATCCCGCCCGCCTCGGAATTGAAGATGTGAGCGCGTTCCTCGACGATGACCTCTTGACCGGGGCCGACATGCGTCAGCAGGGCGGAGAGATTGGCCATCGTGCCGCTCGGCGTGAAGAGGGCCGCTTCCTTGCCGGTCAGCTCGGCGGCCACCGCCTCGAGCTTGCTCGCGGTCGGATCGTCGCCGCGCGCCGCGTCGCCCAGCTCCGCCGTGCGCACGGCTTCCATCATCTCCGGCGTTGGCAGCGTGACCGTGTCGCTTCTGAAATCGAGGGTGACCAAGCTGGAAAGCTCCTTGCAATACTCACGATATCACCTTACATCTAACTAACATGTTAGTTAGTGATTAGAGAGCTGTAAAGGGCTGTTTTCAGCCGAGGCCGGTTTGGCTAACGTTTCGGAATCGACCGGGAGCACGCGACATGATGCGGATGGACGCCTACAGGCAGTTCAAGAGCCTTTTGTTTTCCGGCGACTTGCGGCCGGGCCAGTTCGTGTCGCAGCGCGAGTTGGCCGAGCTGATCGGCGTCCCGCTCAATCCGATCAGGGAGGCCATTCGTCAGCTCGAATGCGAGCGTCTGATCAACGTCTATCCGAAGAA
>JAKSBI010000362.1 GCA_022361215.1 Hyphomicrobiales bacterium
GCGAAGCGCCGATTAGCCGTGAGCGACAAAGAAACAGCCCCACGAACAACCCCGTCCGCATAGCACCCCGAGACCGATGGTAGACCCATACCCTCACGACACCGGTCCTCAACAGCTCGTGAGCTGGCCACCCGGGAACCGGTCCTGGGCGAGGGCGCCCGCGCAGGCCCGAGCGAAGCGAGGAACAGCCGTGAGCGAAAACGTAAGGCGCCCGGCCGCCGCCCTCACGCCGACTGGCGCTGGGAGTGCAGCTCGACGACGCGGTCGGGGATGGTCAGGCGGAAGGTGGCGCCGGCCTGGACACCGGTCTCGACCAACTCGATGGTGCCGCCATGGGCGCGGACGAGCTCGTCGGCGATGGCCAGGCCCAGCCCCGTGCCGCCCTTGCGGGCGGAGCCCTGGAAGGCCTCGAACAGGTGGGCGCGGGCCTTTTCGGGGACGCCGGGGCCGGTGTCGGAAAGCTCGATGCAGGTGATGGCGCCCTCGCGCCAGGCCCTGAGCGCGATCTCGCGCTCAGCGCCCGTGGCCGTCTGCGCCTCCAGCGCCTGGCAGGCGTTGCGCACGAGATTGCTCAAGATGCGGAACATCTGGTCCGGGTCGGCGTCGACCGTCAGGTCCGACGCCATGTCGATCTGCCAGTCGACGGTGCAGCCCGGCCCCCCCAGCCCCAAGTTCTCGCCGACCTCCTCGGCCAGGGGCTTCAGCACCAGGGCCGTGCGCTCGGGCGGGGCCTCGCGGGCGCGGCCGTAGCGCAAGGTCTCGGTGCAGAGCCGGATGGCGCGGTCGAGCGAGGCGATCAGCTTGGGCGCGAAGCGCTGCACGGTCGGGTCCTGCACGCCGCCGAAACGGTCGGAGATGAGCTGGGCGTTGGCCAGCATGTTGCGCAGGTCGTGGTTGATCTTGGAGACGGCGAGCCCCAGCGCCGCCAGGTGGCTCTGCTGCTGCAGGGTGCCGGCGAGCTGCTTCTGCATGTGCGCCAGTTGCCGTTCCGCCGTGCCGATCTCGTCGCTGCGGTCCGTGGGCACGATGATGTTGCTCGGGTTCTCCGGATCCTGGGTGAAGCGCACCATGTCCTCGGTGAGCCGGGTCATGGGCCGGACCAGCATGGCGTTGAGCGCCAGATAGACCAGCGTCGCCGTGATCACCGAGATGACGATGGAGAGGCCTAAGATGTTCAGCCCAAAGCGTACCATGGCCTGCTTCAGCGGCTCCTCGGAGATCACCATCTCGATGAAGTCGCCGGCGCCGAAGCCGGGCCGGCCGGTGACGCGGATGAAACGGCCCGGCGGCGCCACATAGACGGCGAGCGCGTCCAGGATCTTGTCCACCATGGTGTCCCGGCGCAGGTCGTAATGGCCGTCGACCTTGGGCGGCATGGCCTCCTGCACGATCAGCCGGCGCGTCTCGCCCCGCTTCAGCGCCACGGCGCGCACCTGGGCGTTGCGCAGAAGCTCGTCGCGGACGCTGTCGGGGAGCGCGCTGTCCGGCGTGACCTCGGCGGCGAGCGCGGCGATCTGGGCGGCTGCCAGACGCTCCATCAGCCAGTTCTGCCGGAAGTTGGAGACCGACGGCACGAAGACCAGCACTTCGGAGATCATCACGAAGACGATGGTCAGGATCAGCAGCTTGGCCGAGAGCCCCCGCCCCGGCGGCGTGGCTGCGGGGCCGTTGGCGCCGGGCGCAGACGCAGGCGCGGCCTCCGCCACCCCGTTGCCCCGGCCGTTCTCTGTCGGTTCGCTTGCCATTCTCTCTAGCCTGTAGCCTTGTCTCTACATGCTGCTTTCGGGCAAACGCCGGTTCAACTCGCCCTGAGTCGTCATTGCCGGGCTTGTCCCGGCAATCCACTGGTGCCTTTCGGGACGGCATCTCCCCGACCGGCTCCCGTACTTGCCGGATCCTCCCCATTGGATCACCGGTACAAGGCCGGCGATGACGAAGAGAGAAACCGGGATCTCGGACCTTCCGTTATCCGATGACGGCGGGCCGGCTTCGTTACATACGAGACCGCAGCACCCGTCGGATCGTCCACCCGAGCCGGGCCGCGAAGGAGCGGGACTCATCGGCTGAAGTAAAGTGTCAGTTTTCATGCCTACCGGCCTGCCACTGCCCGGCCCGTGTCAAGACCTTAGCCGAGCTTCCGGAGCCATCCGATGATGCGCCGGATCATGGGATTCGTCAAACTTGGCAGATAGTAGGTATAGGCCACCCGCTTGTTGATCTCGGAGAGCGTCGGGTAGGGCGAGATTATGGATGTCAGGGCACCGATCTTCATTTTCCTGGTAATCGCCAGCACCCACATCTGAATAAGCTCGCCGGCATGCTCGCCGACGATGCTGGCGCCAAGGATACGGCCGCGCTTCGTCGTGATCACCTTGACGAAACCTGTCGTCAGGCCCTCGGCCTGGGCGCGGTCGTTCTCCACATAGGGCCAGCGCAGGATGCGGATGCGCCCGTGCCGCGTCTTGGCCTCCTCCTCCGTCAGGCCCACATGGGCCAGCTCGGGCTCGGTGAAGGTGACCCAGGGCACGATGTCCGGGTTGACCTTCACAGGCATGCGGAAGAGCGCGTTTCGGATCACCAGCCCGGCGTGATAGTTGGCCACATGGGTGAACTGCAGGCCGCCGGCCACGTCGCCGATGGCGTAGACGCGCACGTTCGAGGTCTTCAGCCCGCGCGAGACCTTGATGCCGGTGCGCTCGTAGTCGATGCCGGCGGCCTCCAGGTTGAGGCCGTCGATGTTGGGCCGGCGCCCGGCGGCGACCAGCAGGTGGCTGCCGTCGATGCGGCTCTGCTGGCCGTTGATGGCGATATGGGCGCTGACGCCGAAGGGGCCGCGCTCGATGCGCTCGATACGGATGCCCTCGAGAACGGTGACGCCCTCCCGGCGCACGGCGTCCAGCACCACCGCCGTCAGCTCCGGGTCGTCCTTGCCGAGCGCCGTGAAGGCCTCCAGCACGGTGACCTCGGCGCCGAGCCGGCCGTGGGCCTGGGCCAGCTCCATGCCGATGGGGCCGCCGCCCACCACCAGCAGGTGGCCGATCCGGTCGGTGTTGTCGAAGATGGTCTCGTTCGTGAAGTGCGGCACATCCTCGATGCCCTCGATCGGCGGCAGGGTCGGCGAGGAGCCGGTGGCGATGACGAAGCGGCGCGCCTGGATCTCGTGGCCGCCGGCCTCCACGGTGCGGTCGTCCTTGAAGCGGCCCTCGGCCTGGATGACGCGCACGCCGAGGCCCGTGAACCGCTCCACGGAATCGTTCGGCGCGATGGCGGCGATCGTCCGGTGCACGTGGTCGTGCACCTCGGCGAAGTCCACCTGGGGCCGCGTGGAGCGCACGCCGAGGGCCTCGTGGGTGCGGATCGTATGGGCGCGCTTGCCCGCCGCGATCATCGCCTTCGACGGCACACAGCCATAGTTGAGGCAGTCGCCGCCCATCTTGCCGCGCTCGATCAGCACCACGCTGGTGCCGAGCTGGGCCGCCGCGGCGGCCACCGACAGGCCGCCCGATCCGGCGCCGATCACGCAGATATCCGGCTTCAACGGCTCGGCCATGCGAGACGCCTCCCTCCTTCCCGGTTCAGGTCAGATGTGCAGCCCGGCTTAACCGTTACCCGGCCGGGGCGTCCTTACGGAACTTCTTCAACAGGACGGGAATGAGCGCTACCACGCCGAGCGCGGCGAAGGCAATGAGCAGCTCGGGCGTCACCAGCGCGGCGGGATCGAAGGTGAATTCGCACGTCTCGCCCGCGCCGCCGGCGGCCTTGGCCAGGCAGGCCTCGTAGGAGGCCCGCTGCGCCGCGATGACGCTGTCGAGGCCGACGCCCGCATAGGCGAAGGCGAAGGTGCCCGGGATGATGCCGACGAAGGTGCCGAGCACATAGGTGCCGAGACGCACGCCGAGCAGGCCCGGCGCCAGGTTCACCAGCCAGAAGGGGAACAGCGGCACCAGGCGGAGAAACAGCAGATAGTTGAGCGCGCTCTCCTGAAAGCCCGCGCGCAGCTTGCCGAGCCAGGGCCCGGCGCGCGCCGCCATGGGCTCGCCGAGGGAGGTCTTGGCGATCAGGAAGATGACGGTGGCGCCGATGGTGGCCGCCACCACGGTGACGGTGCCGCCGATCAGCCAGCCGAACAGAAAGCCGCCCGACAGCGTCAGGATCACACCGCCCGGCAGAGACAGCGCCACCACCACGATATAGATGCCGGCATAGGCCAGCAGCGCCAGGGCGGCATGGTCGGAGATGTAGGATTTGAGCAGGTCCCGGTTGCTTGCGAGCTGCTCGATGGTGAGAAACCGATGCCAGCCCTGGGAGAGCACCAGCGCGGCCACGCCCGCCAGCACCAGCAGCGGCAGCAGCCGCTTCAAGCGCCCGCGTTTCTCGTCCTGTTCGTCCGCGTTGTCGGCCGTCTCCATTGCCACCTCTCCCCCCTCTGGTTGCACTCTCGGGACCGTCCTGGTTTGGTCGCCCCACCACTTCTTGACTTCTTGGTCGCCCCACCCCTAGCCCCTCCCCGTCGAGGGGAGAGGGACACCAGCCGTAGGGGGCCGGCGGGGATCAGGGGGACACCCTCGTCATCTCGTGTCGTTCAGGCTCCAATCGTATTCGTAGTCGTCGATATCCGTCGCACCCTCGATGCGGCCGGCGAGCTCGCTGCCGGTGTATTGGCGCAGATGCGCCAGCACGCCCTTCTCGCTGCCGCCGAAATCCTCCTTGAACCACCTATAGATCTTGGAGACGGTGACGTCGCCGTCCTCCACGCGCAGGCCGCGGGGGCTGTTCACATAGTCCCGGGCGCCCTCCTCCAGCATGGCTTCGAGGCTGGCGCCGGTGAAAGCCTTGGTCATCAGGTTCGGGCAGCCGACGGAGGCGCAGTTGACCGCGTAGTGCACCCGCGGGTCGCGCCAGACGGTGCGCATGATCTCGTGCTCGATGTCGTCGAGGGAGAGATCGACGCCGTTGACGCGCACCACCTTCTTGCCCCACGGCCCGTTGGAGAACAGGCTCGGGGAGATGTCGATGTCGCGGATGGACTCGACCGGATAGTGCTGCAGCACGATGTCGATGGTCTTGGCGTTGTAGAGGTTGGCCCAGTAGGCGAACTGCTCGGCCTTGTTCAGCTTACTCACGTCGACCTTCTGCAGGTCGTTCAGGTAGAGCGCGAGCTTGGCCGCGCCTTCTTTCTTGAAGCGCCCATAGTCGACCCGGTTCAGGCCGTCCTCGCCGGGCACCACATAGGCCTTGAGCAGCTCGCTCCAGGCGCTGTGGTCGACCGCGATCGTCGAGCTCGGATCCGAGGCCGAGAACCGCTGCTTCAGCTCGCCGGCCGCGGCCACCGCCGCCAGCGCCATCAGCAGCATCGCCGCCAGCAGCAGGGTCTGCCCCATCTGTTGCACGCCGCGCTCCGCCTTGCGGGCGACCGCCACGCTCCGCTCCCTCTTGATCATCGCCGAATTCCTCATGCCTGACATCCGTTCAATCCTGTGCCGCGGCAGCCGGCGGGCCCCGCATGCGACGTTCCGTGCTCAACATAATGGCGTGGCGATTTGGCGAAACACCTTCTCAACCCTTCGTGAAGTCGCGTCAGAAGATGTGAAGCCCGGTTTCGGGCGCGCGGATCGGGCGCCTGAGGATCAATTGACTTGGCCAGATGGCACCCGTATAAGCGGCGCAATTCCAGGCATTGCCACGGCACTGGGCGCCTCGGCGCGGTGCCGAGTTCGAGCCTTATTCTCGACCAGCGGACGGAGTTTCGGCGTGAAACGCACATATCAACCGAGCGCGCTCGTGCGCAAGAGGCGGCATGGGTTCCGGGCGCGGAAAGCGACCAAGGCCGGGCGCCAGATCCTTGCGCGCCGGCGCGCGAGAGGCCGCAAGCGCCTGTCGGCCTGACGTGTCCCGCGCGAGCGCGCCGCGGACCGGCGGTACGGGCCCTCTCCCCATCGAACGGCTGAAACGGCGGCCGGAGTTTCTGCGCGTGCGCAGAGGCCGGGCGCGGCGGATGCCGAGCCTGGTGCTGCAGGCGCTGGCGCGGCCGGAGAACGGCAGGCCGCCGCGCTTCGGCTTCACGGTGACCAAGCGGGTCGGATCGGCGGTGGTGCGCAACCGCGCCCGGCGGCGGCTGAAGGAGGCCGTGCGGCTGGTCGCCCCGGAGCTGGCGCGGCCGGGCTTCGACTATGTGGTGATCGGGCGCCATGGCGCGCTCTCGCACCGCTTCTGCGATATTCTGGACGAGCTGCGCACGGCGCTGAAAAAGATCCACGACGAGCGCGCCCCGCGCCCCGGGCGAAGGTAGGCCGGTCGTGGAGACGATTGCGGACCGGCCATCGCGGCCGGACATTTGGTAGAGCCTTATGGACGAGAACAACCGCAACTTCATCCTCGCCATCGTGCTGTCGATCGTGGTGCTGGTCGGCTGGCAGTACTTCTACGGCGTCCCGAAGATGCAGGAGGAGCAGGCGCGCAAGGAGCGCGAGGCCCAGCTCCAGAAGCAGGAGCAGACCGTCGGCCAGACGCCGGCGCCGTCGGCCACCGGCGTGCCGCAGCCCGCGACGCCGGGCCCGGTCGGCGTGCCGACGCCCAGCGGCCCGGCGGCCGCGGCCGCGGCCCGGGACGGCGCGCTCAAGTCCTCGGTGCGCATTCCCATCGAGACGCGCAGCCTGAGGGGGTCGGTCGCCCTCACCGGCGCCCGCATCGACGACCTGGTCCTGAAGAAGTACCGCGAGACCGTCGACCCGGAGAGCCGCAACGTGGTGCTGTTCTCGCCCTCGGGCAGCGCCAGCCCCTATTACGCCGAGCATGGCTGGGCCGCCGTCGGCGGCGCCAAGCTGAAGCTGCCGAACGCGAGCACCGTCTGGACGACCGAGTCGCCCGGCCCGCTGACGCCGGAGACGCCGCTGCGGCTGACCTGGGACAATGGCGAGGGCCTGACCTTCCGGCGCACCATCTCGGTCGACGACGACTATCTGTTCACCGTGCGCCAGGAGGTGGTCAACAACACCGGCGCGCCCGTCTCGCTCTACCCCTATGCGCTGATCTCGCGCCACGGCACGCCGCAGGTGCAGGGCTTCTTCATCCTCCATGAAGGGCTCATCGGCGTCCTCGGACAGGAGGGCGAGCAGAAGTCGGACTATGACGACATTCTGGAAGACAAGGTCGTCACCTTCGAGAACATCAAAGGCGGCTGGATCGGCATTACGGACAAATATTGGGCCGCCGCCGTCATCCCGGACCAGACCAGGAGCTTCCAGGCGCGGTTCTCGGGCGGCCAGACGGGCGTTCGACCCACTTATCAGAGCGACTATCTGCTCGAGCCGATCTCGATCCCCGCCGGCGGCGCGGGCGCAATCGACGGCCGGCTGTTCGCCGGGGCCAAGGAAGTCACGGTGATCGACGGCTATGCCGAGCGCTTCAACATCGCCAATCTCGATCTGCTCATCGACTGGGGCTGGTTCTATTTCCTGACCAAGCCGCTGTTCTTCGCGCTCGATTATTTCTTCAAGCTGGTCGGCAATTTCGGGCTGTCGATCCTGATCGTGACGGTGGTGATCAAGCTGGTGCTGTTCCCGCTCGCCAACAAGTCCTACGTCTCGATGAGCAAGATGAAGAAGCTGCAGCCCGAGATGCAGAAGATCAAGGAGCGCTTCGAGAACGACCGCACGCGGCAGCAGCAGGCCCTCATGGACCTCTACAAGAAGGAGAAGGTCAACCCGGCCTCGGGTTGCCTGCCGATCCTGGTGCAGATCCCGGTGTTCTTCGCGCTCTACAAGGTGCTGTTCATCACCATCGAGATGCGCCACGCGCCCTTCTACGGCTGGATCAAGGACCTGTCGGCGCCCGACCCGACGAGCCTCTTCAATCTTTTCGGGCTGCTGCCCTACGAGGTGCCGCTGTTCCTGCTGGTCGGCGTCTGGCCGATCATCATGGGCGTCACGATGTTCGTGCAGATGAAGCTGAACCCGGCGCCGCCCGATCCGATACAGGCCAAGATCTTCACCTGGATGCCGCTGTTCTTCACCTTCCTGCTGGCCTCGTTCCCCGCCGGCCTGGTGATCTATTGGGCCTGGAACAACCTGCTCTCCATCATCCAGCAATGGGTGATCATGCACCGGATGGGCGTGGAGGTGGCGCTGTGGGACAATCTCGGCATCAACAAAAAAAAGGGCGTGGGCGCCTCGCGCAAGACGTGAGCGGCCCCCCGGCCGCTGACGACGACGCCGAGCCCGAGGCCGCAACGCCGGGCCTCGCCACGTTCACCGAGGACGCGCTCGACCGGGGCGAGCGGCTGTTTCGCCGGCCCTGCACGTTCCTGAAGGGCGTCGTCGCCGTCGACGGCCTGCCCGAGCCGCGACCGCTCGAAGTCGCCTTCGCCGGGCGCTCCAATGTGGGCAAGTCCAGCCTGATCAACGCCCTGGCCGGCCAGAAGACCCTGGCGCGCACCTCGAACACGCCGGGGCGCACGCGCGAGATCAACTTCTTCACCCTCGACGACGAGATCTATCTGGTCGACCTGCCGGGCTACGGCTACGCGAAGGCCTCCAAGGACCAGGTGCGCGGCTGGAACCGGCTGATCCGCGACTATCTGAGAGGCCGGTCGACGCTCAGGCGCGTCTTCCTGCTCGTCGATGCCCGCCACGGCCTCAAGGACACCGACCAGGAAATCCTCGAGCTGATGGACGCCGCCGCCGTCTCCTACCAGGCCGTGCTCACCAAGGCCGACAAGCTGAAGGCGTCCGAGCTGGAAGCCGTGATCGCCCGCACCGCCGCCGCCCTGGCCAAGCACCCGGCGGCCCACCCGGAGCTGATCGCCACCTCCGCGCGCAAGGGGGATGGGCTGGAAGAACTACGGGCGGCCGTCGCGGTTCTAGCGGCGGAGTGATGCTGGGAGCGGGCGGCGGGTTGGGGTTTGTTTGTCGCTCACGGCTATTCCGCGCTGACGCGCGGGCCTGCGCGGGCGAAGCGAGGAATAGCCGTGAGCGACAAAAAACGGCCCCACGGCCAACCCCATCCGCATAGCACCCCGAGACCGATGGTAGACCCATCCCCTCACGACACCGGTTCTTAACGGCTCGTGACTCTACCCCGCGGGCACCGGTCCTGGTCGAGGGCGCCCGCGCAGGCCCGAGCGAAGCGAGGAACAGCCGTGAGCGACAAAAAACAGCCACCCGGCAAACCCGCCCGCATGGCGTCCGCGAGCCCCCTCAGCCCCAACCCCGCTAACGGTAATCCGGGTTCGGATAGTCGAAGCGGCAGCCGGCGTCCCATTGCGAGCGCTGGTTGCCGTGCGCCGGCATGCCGCCCGCGTCCTTCAGAAGGCGCGCCGTGTGCAGCAGGTTCCAGGTCATGAAGGTCGTGTTCCGGTTCGTGAAGTCGTTCTCCGGTCCGCCGGAGCCGTCGTCGAGATAGGACGGGCCGGGCCCGGCCTCGCCGAGCCATCCGGCGTCGGCCTGGGGCGGGATGACGTAGCCCAGATGCTGCAACGAGTAGAGGATGTTCATGGAGCAGTGCTTCGCGCCGTCCTCGTTGCCGGTGATCAGGCACCCGGCGACCCGCCCGTAATAGGCGTACTGTCCATGTTCGTTGAGCTCGTGGGAGTTGCCGTAGAGCCGTTCGATGACCTGGGTGCAGATCGAGGATTTCTCGCCCAGCCAGATCGGCGACGTGATCACCAGGATGTCGGCGGCCATCACCTTCTTCTGGATGTCCGGCCAGTCGTCGGTCTCCCAGCCGTGCTCGGTCATGTCGGGATAGACGCCGGTGGCGACGCTGTAGTCCACGGGCCGAAGCGACTCCACGGCCACCCCGTTCTTCTCCAGGATCGCCCGCGAGATGCGGATCAAGCCCTCGGTGTGCGAGACCTCGGGCGACTTCTTGAGGGTGCAGTTGAGGAACAGCGCCTTGAGATCCGAAAAGTCCCAGCTGCTTTCCGAGCACCAGCGCTCCTGCAGTTCATTGAGCATAACGTTTCTCTCCACTCATGGACGGGTGTTTGCCTTTTGGGGCCGGCGGGCCGAGACCAGGGTTGCGTGTCGCTCGGCGCCCGCGCGGCCCTCCAGACGCACAGGCTTGGGTAGGTAGGGGTGGACTGGTACCGTTCTGCCGATCCACCGAAGACGATACTCGTGATGATTGCCAGCGAACGATCGTTTCAGCAAGGCGCCGATTGCAGGCCAGAGCGCACAAGGCAGTAGGGGTCTGCCCCCTATCACGGGTGCCTTGAGTTTTCGCTCACGGCTGTTCCTCGCTGCGCTCGGGCCTCCGCGGGGGCGCCCTGGCCGGGCGGCGCGCAGTCGCGCGCTCGGGCCTGACGGCCCGGCTCACAGTCCCATTGCAAAGCCCGTCCGCACGGCACCCCGAGACCGATGGTAAAACCATCGCCTCGCGACACGGGTCCTCGACAGCTCGTGAATCGACAACCCGGGACCCGGTCCTGGTCTCGGGCGCCCGCGCAGGCCCGAGCGAAGCGAGGAACAGCCGTGAGCGACAACAAACAGCCACCCGCTCCAGCGATTGCCAGCACCCCACTCCGTACCCCTTGCCATCCACCCCTCAACCCAGTAGGAGTAGCGCCCGGCCGCAAGACCGCCTATATCTGCGGCCGGACCTGATTTCAGGCACGGGGCATCACGCCCCGCCCGCCGCGCGGCGCCGGTAGCTCAGCTGGATAGAGC
>JAKSBI010000744.1 GCA_022361215.1 Hyphomicrobiales bacterium
CCCCGCAACCTAAAACCAAACGCCCCCCACCAGCCCCGGAACCAGGACGACGCCCAGTCTCAGCATGTGCAGCGAGAGCGCGACCACCCAGCCCGCCAGGGCGACGCAGCCGAGCCAGATCAGGAAGCCCACCGACTGGGCCGTGGCCAGGAGCCAGAGGCCCGGCAGGAGCGCCGCGAGGAGCAGGGCGCGGCGGATCGGCTTCGGGGGCGGGCTCGAACGGTGCGGGGGCCGGCGGCGCTTCGGGTCCGTCAGGCCGAGGGCGATCAGGGCGCTTGCCGAGACGGCGCAGGCCAGGGCCGTCTGGACCTCCCAGACCCAGGCGCTCACGGCATCTCGCCCCTGACGCTTGCGGCGGCGGGGGCCTCGTGCGGGAGCTTGGCGCGGTCGGACAGCCATCGCCAGCCGAAGACGCAGCAGGTCGCGCCGCCGATCAGGAGCGCGATGTCGATGGCCAGCGTATCGCCGGCGCCGCGGCCGAGCGCCGCCGCCCACCCCGGCCCGCCGGTCGCCATGCGGGCGACGGGCAGGAGCGCCAGGGCGAGGCCGAGGCCGAGCATCAGGACGGCATCCAGCCGCTGCTTGTGGCGGAACAGGACGGCGAAGGCGATCAGGGCGAGGGCGCAGAGCAGGAAGGCGATGGGCGGCGCGAGCATGGTGCCGGCCGCCGGATAGAACAGGAAGAACCCATAGGCCGATGCCGCGAGGCAGATCGGGAGGCCGTAGGTGACCACCGAATTGGCGACGGCGAACGGGCGCCAGCCCGGATCGTCCGCGCGGCGTTTCAGCCAGAGCGTCAGGCCCGTCACGATCATGAAGCAGCTCGAGAAGCCGAGCGCGAACCAGACGGCCTTGGAGAGCACGCCGGCGAAGTTGCCGAAATGGAGCGGCGCGACGATGGCGAAGAGGGTGGCGCCCAGGGACGGCGCGGTGCCGAGGGTGGGCTTGGTCTTCTCGAAGGCGCCGCTGACGGCGCCGTAGACCAGCACGGTCCGCTCGAGCTGGCCGGCGGGCGCCTCAAGCTGCACGGTGACCTTGCTGTCCATGCGGCCGTAATGGGCCACCGACAGGTTCAGCACCTCGCCATTGGCGCGGGCGCGGGCGTCGCGCAGGAG
>JAKSBI010000708.1 GCA_022361215.1 Hyphomicrobiales bacterium
GCTTTGGTTTCTTGCCTGCAATGCTGCGACCGGACAGCATTTCGGGTGGTCTGCTGGCCCTCGATTTTCGTCATGCCCCGACCTGATCCGGGCATCCCTTCCACTGGCCCCTCAGCGAGATCGAGAGGCAAATGGCATGGAGTGCCGGGTGAAGCCCGGCAATGACGACGGTTGGGTATGGGCGTCGCTCGAATCCCGGACAGTCATGCACGAAAGCAGGAATGACGAGAGAGACAGATCAGCCCCATTAAACAGGATAGGCCCTAAGACAACGTTTTGTTGCCTTGACGATCTTTGCTGTCTCACACGGCGCGGATATGCCCAAGGCCGTCGCCTTCCGGCTTGACCGGAAGACCCAGTATCCACCGCCCTTTGCGGCTGTGGCACGGTGGAAAACCCTCGCAGAGGCCTGAGGATACTGGATTGCCCGCCTTCGCGGGCAATGACGCACTGCGTGTGCAACGGCTCTGCCTGAACACCTAAGGCCGCCGCGGCCTACGCCGCCAGCCGCTCGATCTCCTCCAGGATGGCGTCGCCCATCTCGGACGTGGAGACCTTGGCCATGCCGTCCTGCATGATGTCGGCGGTCCTCAGGCACTCGTTCAGCACGCCCGCGATGGCCTGCTCCACCAGGTCCGCCTCGGCGCCCATGTCGAAGGAATAGCGCAGCGCCATGGCGAAGCTCGCCACCGTCGCGATCGGGTTGGCGAGGCCCTGGCCGACGATGTCGGGCGCGGAGCCGTGCACCGGCTCGTAGAGCGCGCGCCGGCTGCCGTCCCCATCGGCGGCGCCGAGGGAGGCCGAAGGCAGCATGCCGAGCGAGCCGGTGAGCATGGCCGCCTCGTCCGACAGCATGTCGCCGAAGAGGTTGTCGGTGACGATGACGTCGAACTGCTTGGGCCAGCGCACCAGCTGCATGGCGCAGTTGTCGGCGAGGATGTGGTTGAGCTCGACATCCGCATAGTCGGCGGCGTGGACTTGCGTCACCACCTCGTTCCAGAGCACGCCGGATTTCATGACGTTGCGCTTGTCGGCCGAATGCACCTTGTTGCCGCGCTTGCGCGCCAGGTCGAAGGCCACCCGGCAGATGCGATCGATCTCGTAGGTCTCGTAGAGCTGGGTGTCGACGGCGCGCTTCTGGCCGTTGCCGAGATCGGTGATCTCCTTGGGCTCGCCGAAATAGGTGCCGCCGGTCAGCTCGCGCACGATCATGATGTCGAGCCCCTCGACCACGTCGCGCTTCAGCGAGGAGGCGTCGGCGAGCGCCGGATAGCAGATGGCCGGCCGCAGATTGGCAAAGAGCTCCAGGTCCTTGCGCAGCCGGAGCAGCCCCGCCTCGGGCCGCTTCTCATAGACCACCCCGTCCCATTTCGGCCCGCCGACGGCGCCCAGCACCACCGCGTCGGCCTTCATGGCCTTGTCGACGGTCGCGTCCGAGACGGCCTCGCCATGGGCGTCGTAGGCGCACCCGCCCACGAGATCGGTCTCGGTCTCGAAGCTGTTGGGACCGTGCGCGTTGAGCCAGGCGACGATGCGCTCCACCTCGGCCATCACCTCGGGCCCGATGCCGTCGCCTGGAAGGAGCAGTAGATCGAACGTTGCCATAACTCTCGTCGCCTCTCGAAAATCGCAGCGCCCCGACGCGCCGGGCGCGATCCATACCCGGTTGTCCGGCGCCGGGCAAGCGGTGGTGATCGCGGCTGCACAGCCTTCCGATGTAGTAGTCCTTTACTACCCGCCGCCAAGAGCCCGTTGCTACCCTGCCTGCAAAACTGAAAAGACTGTGCAGATGGGAGGACGCATTGGCCAAGGCGATGCATCAATCGATCCGCGTGCCGGACGACGCATGCTCACAAGGCCATCGATGAAATAAGCCGCGTGCTGGACGAGGCACGCCCCGCAGACCTCAACCGGACGGCATTCGTCTCGAGAGTGCCGACCGGCATGATGTCGACGATCTCGTCTTGATGGACCTGCGCACCGCGCACGCCGAATTCGAGCCGGACCCCATCGTCGACACGGGCCGGACCGGGCCTTGCGCCCTCGGTCGCGGAACGGCCCGTTTCACCGCGGCGGACCCGAAGCCTCGCAAGACCGCACGAAC
>JAKSBI010000408.1 GCA_022361215.1 Hyphomicrobiales bacterium
GGCGTGGTCGACACGCTGCTCGACGGCAGCGGCAACCGGCTCGCGCCCGGCGCAGACGTCCGCGGCTCGGTCTGCGAGCTGCGGGGCGTCGCGGGCTTCGTCGGCACGCTCGAGATCGACGGCGTCACCTTCGTCGACGGCACCGGCTGCACCTGACGGGTGCCTCGGCGGGCCGTGCACGGCTTGGCCGGGCAGGCGGCGCGGCGGCCATGCAAAGCACCCCGCCCCCGCCTCGGCGTCATCGCCCGGCTTGGGCGATCCAGTAGAGACGACAGGGATCCGCCCCTATTTCCTCAACTTAGAATCGCAGTATTTCAATCAATGGTTGATCGGACGTCCGATAATGTGACGTTTGCGCAACATTGGCCAACAATCGCGCGATGACCCATCCATCAACTCTTCCGTCTGCTGGACGACTCGATAGGATGTGGACTGAATAAGGGGGCCCGCGCTCGCAACGAGGCGCGTGAGACATCACCCTAAAAAGCCCGGCAGGGGCACGGGGAGCTTCGGATGGCCTGGATCAGCCAGTTGACGGGCGGCGCGGCGGCGTTGGCCCTTTCAGTTCTTGTCGTGACCGGCGCCCAGGCGGGCGACCTGAAGGACGCGCCTCCGGCGCCCCCGCCCCCGGCGAAGAAGTGGCTGCCCTGGTACGAGTCCGGCGGCTTCCTCTCCACCGAGCAACACCGCGGCGAAAGCAGCCTCTTTGCGCCGCTCTGGCAGTCCTCCGTGACGCTGCTCTTTTTCCAGGGCACCGGCAGGTTCTTCGAGGACAACATCCAGGAAGGCAATTTCGCCCTCGGCTTCCGCAAGATGCACCGCTCGGGCTGGAACGTCGGCCTCTGGGGCGGCTACGACGTACGCGACACAGAGGTGGAGAACATCTTCGGCCAGTTCGCCTTCGGCTTCGAGGCCCTGAGCGACCGGTGGGATATCCGCGCCAACGGCTATGTGGCGATCTCGGACCCGGAGAGTTCGCCCGAGCTGGCGCGGGTGTTCGTCACCGGCAACACCATCCTGATGACCGGCGGCGAGGAGGTTCCCCTTTCGGGCTTCGACGGCGAGGTCGGCTACAAGGTCTTCGGGCATCGTGGCGGACATGGCGGCGGGCTGAAGGACGGGCCGGCGCCGCATGGGCGCTCGCACGAGCTGCGCGTCTATGCGGGCGGCTTCTACTTCGACGACGACGACGCGCTGGAAGAGATCGCCGGTCCCCGCGCCCGCATCGAGTGGCGCATCGACGACGTGGTGCGCTGGCTGCCGGGCTCGCGGCTCACCCTCGAAGGCGAGTTCCAGTACGACGACGTGCGCGAGGAGCAGTGGGAGGGCGGCGTGCGCTTCCGCGTGCCCTTCGGCGGCGGCGGACAGGACGCGCGCGCGACGGTGCTGGCATCGCTGACGCCGCAGGAGCGGCGCATGACGGAAAGCATCGTGCGCGACACCGACATCGTCACGGCCGCAAGCGACGCCGAGGCGGTCTCCGACTATCTGACGGGCACGGCCTTCGAGACGGTCACGGTGGTGGACAATGCGGGCGACCTGCAGCAGCGCATCGACGATGTGGGCCGCGACAGCCTGATCGTGGTCAAGGGCGACACCCATCAGGGCCCGATCGTGCTAGGTCCCGATCAGACCCTGCAGGGCGGCGGCTCGACCATCAAGGTGAAGGGCGCCGAATCGGGCGTGGTGGCGGACTTCACCGCCCCAGGCTCCAGGCCGTTCATCGAGTTCGTGCAGAACCAGGCCGTCCTGACGGTCGACCGGAACACCCACGTGGCCGGCATCGGCATCCGCGGCGCGGGCCAGAACTCAGGTCTTGCCGGCAACTTCGGCATCGTGCCGCTGGTCGACGGCATCTCCAACATCGCCATCACCCAGACCATGGTCGAGGACGTGGGCGGCGACGGCATCCAGTTCGGCAACACGCACAAC
>JAKSBI010000539.1 GCA_022361215.1 Hyphomicrobiales bacterium
ATCGTGGTGAACTGCGCCGGGCGAACGCGCTCGATCATCGGCTGCCAGTCGCTCAGAAACGCCGGATTGCCGAACGACGTCTATTGCCTTCGCAACGGCACCATGGGCTGGAAGCTGGCCGGCTTCGGCCTCGAGACGCAGCAGACCCGGTCCGTCGGCACGATCTCGCCGGCCGGGCGGGCGCGGGCGCAGGACTGTCAGCAGCATGTGGTGCAGACGTTCGGAGTACGCTTCGCCGATGCGGACGCGGTCGAGGCCTGGGCGGGCGATCCCGGCAGGACCGTCTATCTCCTGGACGTGCGCACGCCGGAGGCGTTCGAGGCCGGGCATCTGCCCTTCGCCAGCAACGCGCCCGGCGGGCAGCTGGTCCAGGCCACGGACGAGTATGTCGCTGTGCACAACGCGACCCTGGTGCTGATCGACCCGGATACGGTGCGGGCCGCGATGACGGCCTCCTGGCTGATGCAGCTCGGCTGGCAGAACGTCTTCGTGCTCGAGGGGGCCCGCGAGCCGTCCCTGGCCGGCGCCGACCGGCCCGCTGCGGACTGGCGGCCGCCCGACGGTCCGACGCTGACCGCCGCCGACCTGCAGGCCCGGCTCGCGTCTCCGGGCAAGGTGCTGGTCTTCGACGTGGCCACCTCCGTCAAGCATCGCCAGGGGCATGTTCCGGGCGCGGCATGGGGCGTGCGCGGGCGCTACGAGCTGCTGAAGCCGGACCTGGACCGGTTCGAGGAGGTCGTCGTGACGGGCGACGATCCGCGGCTGGTGGCCTTGACGGCGGACGATCTGCGCCGGGAGACGGACAAGCCGGTCTTCATGTTGGCCGACGGCAATGCCGGATGGGTCGAGGCCGGCTATCCGTTGCAGGAGGGGCTCGAGACCAGATACAGCGACTGCGACGACGTTTGGTACAAGCCCTTCGAGTACGACGACCCGGACCGGGAGCGGGAGGCCGCGAACGCGTACCTGAAATGGGAGGTCGAGCTGGTCGAGAAGATCGAGCGAGACGGGGTGTCGTTCGCACTTGCGACGGCGGCGAAGGGCTGATGTGCCGCTTTTCCGGTCGCGGCGCCGGAACGGCGGTTATCTCTCGGTAAGCGTGGATTGGCGCGACCGGCCGTCCGGCGTCCGCATTCGGACCGCACGGGGCGGCGCGCGCCGGGGCTTGGGTAAATGCTGGACCTGCTGACACTCGTCGATCTTCCCCCTTTGACGCAGGACTGCCTGAAGCGGCATTTCAGGCTTCATCCCGTTCCGAGCGACGAGGACGAGCGCGCCGACTTGCTGGCGCGGATCGGGGCGCAGAGCCGCGCTCTCGTCACTGGATATGGCGGCCGGGTGACGGACGGGCTGCTGGCCAGCCTTCCCGCGCTGGAGATCGTCGCCTGCTTCACCGCCGGGCAGGACATGGTGGACCTGGCGGCCGCGAAGCGCGGCGGCATCCGCGTCACCAACAACTCGGCCGCATTGGCGCCTTCGGTGGCCGACCTGGCGATGGGCCTCTTGCTGTCGGTTGCGCGCGATATCCCCGGGGCCGACCGGTATGTGCGCGAGGGCAGGTGGGCGCACGCGCGATATGGTCCCGGCCGGCTGATGAGCGCACGGCGCATGGGCCTCATCGGCCTGGGCCGGATCGGCACCGGCATCGCCCGGCGCGCCCAGGGCTTCGGCATCGAAACGGCCTATCACGCCCGGCGCGAGAAGGCGGACGTTCCGTGGCGCTATTTCGGCGATCTGTCGGAGATGGCGCAATGGGCCGATATCCTGATGGTCTGCGTGCCCGGTACGCCGGAGACCGACGGCATGGTCGATCGAGGGATCCTGGACCGGCTCGGTCCGGACGGCTGGCTCGTCAATGTCTCCCGGGGCTCCATCGTGGACCAGGACGCTTTGGTCGAGGCTCTGCGGGCCGGGCGTATCGAGCGCGCCGGCCTGGACGTGTTCGCCGACGAGCCGCATGTGCCGAAAGCGCTGGCGGAGCTGCCGAACGTGGTGCTATCGCCGCATCAGGGGTCGAACACGATCGAGGCGCTGCAAGTGCGCTCCGAGCATCTGCTGTTGACCCTTATGGAGCATTTCGAGCTGTCGCCCGCCACGACATGACGGTGGGCCGGACGATTGGAGGGAACGATGACGCCATTTGTTTTCGACACGACGAGATCCCTGGTCTTTCGCCGCGCCGCCGCGGCCGATCTGGCGGGTCATGCCGGCGCCGTGCTGGGAAAGAGCTGCTTTGTGGTCACCGATGCCGGGGTCCGGCAACTGGGTCTGTGCGATGCGGCCATTGCATCGCTGGAGGAGGCCGGCCACACGGTCAGCGTCTTCGACAGCGTCGAGGCGGACCCGTCGCGCACGACGCTGATGACGGCGGTCGATGCGGCCCGGGCGGCGGGCGCGACCGGCGTCGTCGGGTTCGGCGGCGGCTCGTCGATGGACGTGGCGAAGCTGGTGGCGCTTCTGCTCGGCTCGGGCGAGCCGTTGGACGAGGCCTGGGGGGTGGGGCAGGCGAAGGGCCCGCGCCTGCCGCTGGTGCTGGTGCCGACCACGGCGGGCACCGGGTCGGAGGTGACGCCGGTATCCATCATCACCATCGGCGAGGAGGAGAAGCGGGGCGTCTCGTCTCCGGTCATCCTGCCCGACATCGCCGTTCTTGATCCCGACCTGACGCTGAGCCTGCCGGCCGCCGTGACGGCCGCGACGGGCGTCGACGCCATGGTCCACGCCATCGAGGCCTATGCGTCGAGCAACGCCAACAACAACCCGCTGTCGCGGATGCTGGCGCGGGAGGCCTTGCGGCTGTTGGGGGCGAACATCGAGACGGCCGTGTTCGAGGGCGGCAATGCCGACGCCCGGGCCGCGATGCTGCTGGGGTCCATGCTCGCCGGGCAGGCCTTCGCCAACTCGCCGGTCGCCGCCGTGCATGCGCTGGCCTATCCGATCGGCTCCACGTTTCATGTGCCGCACGGGCTGTCCAACGCGCTCGTCCTGCCCCACGTTCTCGGGTTCAACGCGCCCGAAGCGGCCCATCTCTATGCGGAGATCGCGGCCGATGCCTTTCCGCGCCTGGCCGAGGTCGAGGGCGCGCAGGCCCGCTGCGCCGCCTTCATCGAAGCGTTGCACGGCCTGTCGGCGAAGCTCGGCCTGCAGACCCGCCTGCGCGAGGTGAGCGTTCCGGAAGAGGCGCTGGCGAAAATGGCCTCGGACGCCATGCTTCAGACCCGGCTTCTGGTGAACAACCCGCGCGAGGTCACCGAGGCGGACGCGCTGGCCATCTACCGCGCGGCCTGGTGACCGCCGGTCCCGGTCCCAAAGGCCCTAGGGCCTGTTGAGACTCAGGATGCACAACAAGATCCTGGGGCGTCTTCGACTTGAGGGGGCAGCGATGTCGCCGATCTCTCGGGTCCGCAACGTGAATCTCAACAGACCCTAATACGTGACGCGTTTTCCCCAGCGTTCGGCCCGCAAATCCGCTTGAGCGATAACTATTCCCGCACGTACATGGATGCGTTATGTCTTCTTCGCGAAGAACTCATTAACCATTCACAAAAACGTCGCTTTAAGAGCTTTTGCGTAGAACACGCAGTGCGGATTGGGGATTTTAGTCTATTCGGGCGGGATGCCATGTCTGACATGCCGAAACGGGCCGCGGCGCTCAGCTTGCTTGCCAGCAAGGCGTCGTCGGGCGCTGGCTTTTTCGAGGTCGCGGCGCAGTCGCTGGCGCTGGGCCTGAACTGCCGCTGGGCAGGCTTCGGCCGGCTCGCCGGCGATGGCGACCATGTGGAGGTGATCGCCTTCTGGGACGGCGAGAAGATCGCGGCGCCGTTCTGCTACGACCTGGACGACAGCCCCTGCGGCGAGGTCTACCGGGCCGAGCGCGGCGATCCCTACCGGCTCTATGCGGACAAGGTCACGGAGACCTTCAGCGGCCCGCTGGTGCTGCACCAGATCGGCGCCGTCAGCTATCGCGGCGAGGCCATCTTCGATTCCGACGGTTTGCATCGGGCGCACGCCTTCGCCATCGACGACAAGCCCCAGTCGACCACGGCGGAGGACATGGCCTTCTTCCGCCTCGTCAGCCAGCGGGCGGGCGCCGAGTATAACCGCCTGCGCGCCGAGCAGGCCCTGATCGCGGCCAAGGAGCGCGCGGAGATCGCCAACCGGGCGAAGACCGAGTTCCTGGGCAATATGAGCCACGAGCTCAGAACCCCGCTCAACTGCATGATCGGCTTCTCGGAGATGATGCTGAGGGGCATCAACGGCTACGATCTGTCACCGGTCCATCGCGACTATCTGAACGACATCAAGAGCAGCGGCATGCACCTGCTCGAGATCATCAACGACATCCTGGACGTGGCCAAGATCGAGTCCGACAACTACGAGCTCGACCTGGAGCCGGTCCGCCCGGCAACGCTGGTGGCCGACTGTTTCCGGATGATGTCGCAGACCGCGGCCGAGGCCGGGGTCGGGCTGGTGGACGGCTGCGTGGCCCGGGACGTGGAGGTGGCCGCCGACCGGCGCGCCGTGAAGCAGATCTTCCTCAACGTTCTCGGCAACGCCGTGAAGTTCACGCCCATGGGCGGCACCGTCACGGCAAAGATCGCCTTGGACCAGACCGGCGACCTGGAGGTGTCGTTCACGGACACCGGCATCGGCATCGCCGCCAACGAGATCGACCGCGCCCTGTCCTATTTCGGCCAGGCCGACGGCGGCCTGGCGCGCCGCTACGATGGCGCCGGGCTCGGCCTGCCGCTCTCGCGCAAGCTGATCGAGCTGCATGGCGGCCGCCTCGAGCTGGTGAGCCAGGAAGGGGAGGGGACCGTGGTCACGGTCGTGTTCCCTGCGCGCGCGGTGAAGCCCGCCAGGTCCGCGGCCTGACCGGGCGCCACGCCGAAGCAGTTTTGGTTCTGTAGAGCTTCCCCCTACTCCCCGTCATTCCTGCGAAAGCAGGAATCTATTCCACGTTTCCGCTGGGCGAGGACGGTCGGCTCAAGCGCGAACCTCTCGCGCATAATCGTCCGGTTCCGTGGTCCTGTCGCCAACGCCAATGGAGTCCTGCTTTCGCAGGAATGACGAGGTGGGAAATCTGATCGACCTTGAAATGTCCTAGGGCCTGTTGAGACTCAGGATTCACAACAGATCCTGGGGGGTCTTCGACTTGAGGGGGCTCGCTGCCCCCTTGTCGTCATTCCCGCGAAAGCGGGAATCTATTCCACATCGCCATGCGGCAGGGACGATCGGTTCATATCTGGACCCTTCGGCAACACCGTCCGAGGCCTTCGCTTGGCTGCCGCCGCCAATGGATTCCCGCTTTCGCGGGAATGACGGAGAAGGGTGGGCAGCGATGGCGCCGATCTCTCGGGTCCGCAACGTGAAGCTCAACAGGCTCTAACGCGCCATGGCCGGCAGCCACAGCGCCAGGCCCGGCACCAGCCAGACCAGCAGAACCACGACGAAGATGGCGCACAGGAAAGGCCAGGCGGCGCGTACGACGAAGTCGAACGGCACGTTGGCGATGCGGGTCATCACGAACAGGACCATGCCGAAGGGCGGCGTCGCCTCGCCGATCACCAGCAGCATGATCATGATGACGCCGAAATGCACCGGATCGATG
>JAKSBI010000704.1 GCA_022361215.1 Hyphomicrobiales bacterium
GCCGTCCGCCGCCCACTGCTCGAGCTGGCCCGCCATGTATTCGGGCGTCTCGTCGTACTCGCCCATCTCGTTGGGCAGGCCGGCATTGGGATAGACGCTGACCAGTGTGTTCGCGACCATGGAGATCTCGTCCACCGCCGGGCGCAGCTGCTCGGCGCCGAAGGCACAGTTCATGCCGATGGAGAAGGGCTTGAGATGGCGCATCGAGTACCAGAAGGCCTCCGGCGTCTGGCCCGACAGGTTGCGGCCCGACAGGTCCGTGATGGTGCCCGAGACCATGATCGGCAGCACCACTCCCTTGTCGTCGAACACCTCCTCGACGGCGTAGCCCGCGGCCTTGGCGTTCAGCGTGTCGAAGACGGTCTCGATGAGAATAAAGTCCGCGCCGCCGTCGATCAGCCCATGGGTCTGCTCGGAATAGGCGGCCACCAGGGTGTCGAAGTCGACATTGCGGTAGCCCGGATCGTTCACGTCCGGGGAGACCGAGGCGGTCCGGTTTGTGGGGCCGATGGCGCCCGCCACGGCGCGGGGCCGGTCCGGCGTCTTCTCGGTCCAGGCGTCGGCCGCCTCGCGCGCGACCTTCGCGGCCGCCACGTTCATCTCATAGGCCAGATCCTCCAGCGCATAGTCGGCCTGGCTGATGGAGTTGGCGTTGAAGGTGTTGGTCTCGACGATGTCGGCGCCCGCGGCGAAGAAGCTCTCATGGATCTCGCGGATGATCTCGGGCGCGGTCAGCACCAGCAGGTCGTTGTTGCCCTTCAGGTCCGAGCCGTGCTCGGCGAAGCGCGTGCCGCGATAGCCCGCCTCGTCCAGACTGTAGTCCTGGATCATGGTGCCCATGGCACCGTCGAGGACCAGGATGCGCTCCTCGGCGGCCGCGGTCAGGGCGGCGATGCGTGCGTCGCGGGTCACTCCTGGCTCTCCTCTGCGACCAGCTCCGTCTCCAGCGACGGCGGCCGGATGCCCACCAAATGGCAGATGGCGTAGACCAGATCGGCCCGGTTCAGCGTGTAGAAGTGGAACTGCCGGACTCCCTGGTCCACCAGCTCGGTGACCTGCTCGGCGGCGACGGCGGCGGCGATCAGCCGCGCAGTCTCGGGCTCGTTCTCCAGGCCCTCGAAGCGCTGCGCCAGCCAGCCGGGGATCGAGGCGCCGCACATGCCGGCGAACTTCGCCACCTGCTTGAAATTGTGGATCGGCACCAGCCCCGGGATGATCGGGATGTCGATGCCGCGGGCCTGCACGCGCTCCAGATAGCGGAAATAGTGCTGACTGTCGAAGAAGAACTGGGTGATGGCCCGGTCGGCGCCGGCGTCCACCTTGGCCGCGAGCATGTCGATGTCGGCATCGACGGTCGGGCTTTCGGGGTGCTTTTCGGGATAGGCCGAGACGGAGACCTCGAAATTGGAGATGCGCTTCAGGCCGGCGACCAGGTCGGCGGCGTTCTCGTAGCCGCCCGGGAAGGGCTCGTAGCGGGTGCCGATGCCCTCGGGCGGGTCGCCGCGCAGCGCCACCACATGCCGCACGCCCGCATGCCAGTAGGAGCGCGCCACCTCGTCGATCTCCGCGCGCGTGGCCTTGACGCAGGTCAGATGCGCCGCCGGCACCAGCAGCGTCTCGCGCACCACGCGGGCGACCGTGGCATGGGTGCGCTCGCGGGTCGAGCCGCCGGCGCCATAGGTCACCGAGATGAATTGCGGGCGCATGGGCTCCAGCCGGCGGATCGACTGCCAGAGCGTCTGTTCCATCTTCTCCGTCTTGGGCGGGAAGAACTCGAAGGACACGCGGATCTCCCCGCGGCCCAGATTGCGGCTCATGCGATCAGGCATATGCAGCATCAGTCTGCGTACTCCAGTTCGTCTTCACCGGCGGGACCGTCCCCCTGGGCCACCGCCTCGGGCCGTCCGGCCAGCCACAGGGAGACGGTCAGCTTGTCTCCCGCGGCGCCCGGATCTGGTTCGAGTTCCTGGTGCAGACCCAATTCTAGACCGGCTTGGTTAATCCATTGCACCATCTGCTCCGGCTCGAAGCCAAGGCGCTGATGCGCGAACTCGTCCCTTAGAAACTCCAGCTCGTGCGGCGCGAAATCCGCCACCAGCAGCCGGCCGCCGGGCGCCAGGATGCGCCCCGCCTCCGCGATCGCCCGTGCCGGATCGTCCAAAAAATGCAGCACCTGGTGCAGCACCACCGCGTCGGCGGCGCCGTCCTCCAGCGCCACGTTGAAGAGATCGCCCTGGCGCACCTGGCAGTGGCCGTGCCCGGCGCGCTCCAGATTGGCACGGGCGTAGGCCAGCATGTCGTGGTTGATGTCGAGACCGATGCCGCGCGCGAAGCGGTCGGCCAAAAGCTCCAGCATGCGGCCGGTGCCGGTGCCGAGATCGACCAGCACGGCGAAGGGGCCGGCGCCGAGCGCCGCCTGCATCGCCTGCTCCACCTGATCCTCGGCGATATGCAGCGTGCGGATGCGGTCCCACTCCGAGGCGTGGGCCCGAAAGTAGGCCTGGGCCGTCTCGGCACGCTCGCGCTTGACGGCGCCGGCGCGGGCGCGGTCCCGCTCCAGCACCGGGTCGCCCGGGTCGAGCACGTCGACGATGGCGCGCGCCACCTGCGCCGGACCGGCGCCGTCGGCCAGACGGAAGAACACCCAGCTCCCTTCCCGGAAGCGCTCGATCAGCCCGGCCTCGGCCAACAGCTTCAAATGCCGGCTGATGCGCGGCTGGCTCTGGCCCAGGATGCGGGTCAGGTCGGTCACGTTCAGCTCGCCCGTCTGCAAAAGCGCAAGCAGGCGCAGGCGGGTGGACTCACCCGCCGCCTTGAGGCCGCCAAGGACCTGCGCGGTTGAAAGCTGCTGCGGCATCCCATCCTCTAAAAAACTGCTTAACGATATAAAGATATCTTTATATGTGTCAAGCGGAACTGTAGCGCCCGGACCTTAAGGAAGCCTGAGTCCGTTTGCCGGCCGGGCGAAAGCGGCTTTGCGCACGGGTCGCGCCGCCGATCGGCGTCGATAGGGGATGGATTCCCGCCGACGAGGCGACATACTGGACCCCGCAGCAACACAAGGTCCATCGCCCCCACGCCCATGCCAAACGTATCCTCGCCTTCGCTTCCGCGCCCCCTGCTTGCCGCCGCACTGGCGCTGCTCTGGACGGCGCTGCCCGCCCCGGCCGCCGAGGCCGGCGACGATGACCGCCTCAAATCCGTCATCGCCGGCGATCACCGCACGCCCAAGTACCGGGCCCGCGACCGCTATCGGAACCCTTACGAGACCCTGACCTTTCTAGGCTTGAAACCCGACATGACCGTGGTCGAGATCTGGCCCGGCGGCGGCTGGTACACCGAGATCCTGGCGCCCTATCTGAAGGGCACGGGCAAGTACTACGCCGCGAGCTGGGACAGGACGGCCAAGAGCGACTTCATCCAGAGGACGCTGAAGCGCTACCACGCCAAGCTGAAGGACCGGCCCGACCTCTACGGCGAGGTGACCGTCACGGAGCTCTCCCGCTCCAAGACCGACATCGCGCCCAAGGGCTCGGCCGACATGGTGCTGACCTTCCGCAACGTGCACAACTGGATGCGCTTCGGCTACGAGCGCACGGTCTTCCAGGCTATGTACGACGCCCTCAAGCCCGGCGGCATCCTCGGCGTGGTCGAGCATCGCGGCGACCCGGAGGCGTTCCAGGACCCGCAGGCGCTCTCGGGCTACGTCAACGAGGACTACACCATCGAGCTGGCGCAAGACGTCGGCTTCAAGCTCGTCGCCAAGTCCGAGGTGAACGCCAACCCGAAGGACACCAAAAAGCACCCGGAAGGCGTCTGGACCCTGCCGCCCACGCTCCGGCTGAAGGACAAGGACCGCGACAAGTACCTCGCCATCGGCGAGAGCGACCGCATGACCCTGAAGTTCGTGAAGCCGAAGGGATAGGCGGGCCCTGATCGAGATCAATGCAGCCTTCGATCGACGGTGCAAGCCTCCCTCGACGGTGTCATCGCCAACCGGAGGAGACAGTGGACAGCGTCGAGACGACTCCCGAGCGCAAAGACGTCTGGAGGCGCGGGCTTTTCATGCTTGTGTTCGTGGTGCTGTTCGGTATCGGCCATGCGCTCCTGAAACTGCTGGCCGTGGCGCAGTTTCTCTGGCTGCTCTTCACCGGCCGGCCAAACCAGATCCTGGTCGATTTCGGCCGCTCGTTGGCCGAATGGCTGGCGCAAGTCGGCCGTTTTCAGTGCTGCGAGACGGAAGACAAGCCCTTTCCCTGGAAAGCCTGGCCAACGCCCGAGTGATACCGGCCACGGTCGTGGCACGGCGACTATTCCCCTCCCCTTGACGGCAGGGAGAGGGGGACTGTGCGTCGGAGCATGCTGAGTTGAGTAGCCCTCAGCCGTCGGACTCGCGCCCGCCCATGCCGAGCGCCGTGTGCACGTCGCCACGGGCGCGGGGGTCGCGGGGGCGCCAGGTGCCGCGGTCGACGGAGGCGAGGAAGCGGCCGACAATATCCGCGAAAAGCCGCGGCTCCTCCAGATTCAACGCGTGGCCGCAGCCGGGTAGCATGGCGAGCTGCGCCGACGGCATGATGCGCTTCAGGAACAGGTTGACGTCCAGGCAGGATTCGTCCTCGTCGCCGACCACCAGCAGCACCGGCGTCTCCACCGCACGCAAGCCCTCCTCCTGATCGTAGAGCGACGGGCGCTTCACCTGGATCCGGCGCAGGATCTGCGCCGCGGGCCTGGCCGGGTGCTCGGCCAGGCGCTCCACGAAGAGCCGCCAGGC
>JAKSBI010000059.1 GCA_022361215.1 Hyphomicrobiales bacterium
CCCGGGCTTCCGCATCGAGCTGCACCAGAAGGACCTGAACCTGGCCCTCTCGGGCGCGCGCGCCCTCGGGCTGTCGCTGCCGAACACGGCGAACGCGCAGGAGCTGTTCAACGCCTGCGCGGCGCACGGCGGCGCGGCGTGGGACCACTCGGCCATGGTGCGGGCGCTGGAGACGCTGGCGAAGCACGAGGTGGCTTAGGGGGGGGTGTGTAGCGGCTGACGAACGGGAGCAGCGGGCATAGCGCGATCATGCCCGCTGTTGAGGTGACTAAGTTAGCTGTGCAAAGGATGTTCATGCCGCAGAAGTGCGAGCAGGAGCCACTTGGTGATACCAAGCATTCTCGGTTGATGGGCTTGGACAGGACGGAATGAAAAAGCGCTTGCTATTGCTTGCCGCTTTGATACTGCTCTCAATAGGTATTGGAATTGTCCTTGCATATGGCTCACGTATGAGAGTAGTGGCCATATGGAATTTCTATCCTTATTTCTTTCCCCAGCATGCTTGCTATACAAAAGAAGGATTAGAGAAAAATAGTGGAAAAGAATATTTTGAGGAAAGAAGAAAAATTGTCGAAGAGCGGTCTATGGGCAGGTATTTATATAATCTAAATTATGGCGGCGCCCATAAAGAATGCAGATTGGCATGTCAAAGCAACGTCATGTGTTCGCGATATGTGGTCGGATGGCCTGTTAAGATGTGCCGAAGCGATATATCTGAAGGTTTGGATTTCACATGCACTCTTCTAAGCTCAAGCCCCATTCGATAGATTTGCGCGCAATGACGGTGAAAATATTAGAATATAAAATGAAGAACATTGCTAAATTTTCGTTTCTGCAATTAATTTTCTTGATTATAGGTTTGCAGATCGCCTATGGGCAGCCGAAGTTTGAAGCTGGTCAGAAGTTTAATCTTCCCGCAGGCGTTAAAGTAAAGATTGTCGGACATGTTCCGCCAAAAAAAGGGCGAGACAATGTTGCGATGGGCCTCGTGCTGGCTGTCGAAAGCGACAATGTGAGCATCAAAAAATTAGAAAAGATCTCCGATCAGTTTTTTGGGCTATTCTGGGGCCCTAGAATTGAGTCCCAAGGGAAAAAACGAGGTAAGCTTTACATTCAGGTGCCCGGTACCAAGCGGACCACCGGAAAAAATGATGCAACACAGACCGCTGGAATACTTAGGAACCTTGAATATGAACGCCGAGGTAAAGGTTGGTGGGTACCGGCAGGACGCCCGATTCCCGACTGGCTTAAGGCGCCCAATCCTAGAGAGGTTCAGCTGTCGAATGGTGAGATAATCTGGCTTGAGAAAATCGGTCCATTCTATTCTCAGTTAATGAAGCGCAAGACCATCGCTCTGGCAATCGTCGGCAACTGGACTTCGACGACTACAGGTGCGGCATTTGAGCAGATTCGCCGTCTTGCTGCAGAAAAGCTTTCCGAATCGCGCCAGAAGCATGAACTGATAATGATTACGAATCTAAACACTCCGAGCAAGGGAGGGTTCCATTTCCGGAATCAGGTTAAAGCCTTTGTTCTCCGGAAATCACCAGATGATTTTTGGTTGGTTCAAAAATTTCAGTACGCGCAATTTTCGGAAGGAGGGCACGCAGCTATGATCTGGTATGTGCCGTCAGTGCCATACGGAAAGACAACACCAGAAATGCTAGCTGAAGAGGCAAGCCTCCTTCATTCGCAGTTTGGTGCGAGACTCGCTGAGAAATGGAAACTCAAGACGTCGATTATCATGGCGATTTGGCCCCCAAATGAAACTGGCGAGAGAGTATGGCGCCATGGAACCCTCTTTGTGAAAGGTCCGAACGGTAAATGGCAGTTGCGGCGCAACAAGAAGAAGAACTAGCCGCTCTCGCGAGGCCGCCGTCAAAGCGAAACGTAGAGCATTCAACCCATTCTTCCGAGACATCCTGCAAGGCTCTGCGATCAGATTGAAGGCGAAGCCATCGCTGTCGCTGAGCCCAAGCCCTAAAACAACGCCCCCCGCGCCGCCACGGGCCACACCGTCTCCACGTGAGCATCGTCGCTGCCGAGGCCGCGGACGCCGATGTACCAGTCGTGCAGGTTGACGGTCGGGTCGCAGTGGCCTGGGACCAAGAGGATCTTGTCGCCGAGGCGAGGGGGCTCGTTGCTGCCGTCTATGGCCAGGACGCCGTGCTCGTCGGAGGGCTTCTTGTAGGTGAGGCCGGCGCGGTTGAAGGTCTCAGGCAGGCCTGAGTCGATGGCGGCGGCCTTGTGGCCGGCGTCGACCACGGCGCGGGTTGGCGTCGGGGCGCTCATCACCGTGGCCATGACGAAGAGGGCGTGCTCGAAGGTGTCGAAGGGGCCGCCGTCGGCCTTGCGGTTGCGGGCGTAGTCGGCGTCCATGAAGATGTAGGAGCCGGCCTGCAGCTCGGTGTAGACGCCGCTCGCCGCCTCCATCTCGAAGGTGCCCGTCCCGGCGCCGCCGACGATGTCGCAGGCGAGGCCGCGCGCGGCGAGCTGCTCCACGGTCTCGCGCGTCACCGCGATGGCGCCGTCGATGGCGGCCTTGCGCTCGCCATGGTCGCGGATGTGCTGGGCCGAGCCGTGATAGGCCTGAAGCCCCGCGAAGCGCAGCGCCGGGGCCTCGGCGATGGCTTCGGCCAGGGCCACGGCGGGCGCGCCCGGCGCGATGCCGCAACGGCCCGCGCCCACGTCGATCTCCACCAGCACGTCGAGCCGGACGTCCATGCGCGCTGCCGCGGCGGCGACGTCGTCGACGTTCTGCCGGTCGTCCACGCAGACGGCGACCCGCGCCTCGCGCGCCAGCGCGGCCAGCCGGTCGAGCTTGCGCCGGCCCACCACCTCGTTGGAGACCAGCACGTCGTCGACGCCGCCGCGCACCAGGATCTCCGCCTCCGACACCTTCTGGCAGCAGGCGCCGACGGCGCCGTGGGCGATCTGCTTGCGGGCGACGATCGGGCTCTTATGGGTCTTGGCGTGGGGCCGGAGGCGCGCGCCGGTGCCAGCGACGGCATCGGCCATGCGTTTCAGGTTGCGCTCGAACGCGTCCAGATCGATCACCAGCGCCGGTGTGTCGATCTCGTCCCATGCCATGCCGGGCTCTGCCGGCGGAGCCATGACCATGCTACACTCTCCCCCTGTCGTGTCGTTGCCATGGTCTATCGACTAGCACGATGCATCGTGAAACGCTCGTTTCCCGCGCGGGACGACGGCGCCCGGCGCGGGCGACGATGGGCCGCAGCCATGAGGGCGAGGCCGTGCCTGGCGTGCAGCGGAGGCAGAAGTTGTAAAATTTCTGTAACATATTGTTCTATATATTCAAATGCTGTAGCTTGCGTGCGCCGATTTGTTCGGCTGTCGCCGTTTCACTTAGAACAGTGAGACATAGTGTCCCAAAAAATGGATTTCTCGATGGATCGCGGCTTGCTTTTGCTGTAAGGAGCGAGATCGTTAATCTTTGTTCGGGAAACGCCGTTTCGGCGTCGACTGGACAGGGCGGCTCCGTTCGTGGAGCGGGAGTGAGTGCAGAGTAACAAGAGGAAATGCGGTGTTCTCAAGACAACGGATGATTGCAACGGCTGCCGCCTTCGCAGCACTTGCCTTTAGCACTGGAAATGCGGTCGCGGGCGCCTGCGTGACCGACAAGCTCGACGCCAAGATGGCGAAGCCCGGCGGCTTCCCCGAGCGGGCTCTGACCATGATCGTTCCCTACGGCCCCGGCGGCGGCTCGGGTCAGGTGGGGCGCGCCATGGCGCAGGCGGTGACAGAGCTCACCGGCACGGCCATCAACCGCGACCACAAGCCGGGCGGCAGCGGCAGCGTGGGCATGACCGCCTTCATGGCGACGCCCGCCGACGGCTACACGATCCTGCAGCATATCGACGACGCGTCCTCGGCCCATGCGCTCGATCCGAAGCGCCCGAACCCGGCCGTCGATCTGATCCCGCTGGTGATGTCGCAGATCACCTTCTCGCAGATCTACATCCGGGCCGACGAGACGCGCTTCAAGGATTGGAAGTCCTTCGTGGAGTACGTCAAGGCGCAGGGCGGTAAGGCCACCATCGCCAACGTCTCCAAGGAAGGCTCGATGGAGCGCGTCACCATGCGCTTCATCACCGAGGCGACGGGCATGAAGATCCAGCAGATCTCCTTCGACAAGGGCGGCCCGCGCTACGGCGCGCTCGCCGGCGGCCAGGTCGACGCGCTGTTCGAGCAGCCCGGCGACGTGCGCGGCTTTCTCGACGCCAAGAAGTTCAAGCCGATCCTGACCATCCTGAAGGAGCGGCCCGCCGCCTTTGCGGACGTGCCGAGCCTCAAGGACGCCGGGCTCGACTTCGAGCCCCTGTTCCGGTTCCGCGGCTTCTACGTCAAGAAGGACATCCCCGAAGACCGGCTGAAATGGCTGCAATGGGCCTTCCAGAAAGCCTTCTGCCAGCCCAGCTATCAGAAGTTCAACGATCAGAAGTACATGAACCTGATCGAGAGCTTCCGCGACACGGCCGGCGCGAAGGAGCTGGTCACCAAGACCATCGCCCAGTACCGTAGCGTCTACAAGGACATGGGCCTGAAGGCCAAAGGCCAGTAGGCGCAGTCGGCGGTTTTCATGGCAAGGCGCCCCGGCGGAGCGTTCCGCCGGGGGGAGCGGGGGATTCGGTCATGGGCAAGCTGACGACGGGTCATATCGTGGAGGCCGCGCTTTGGCTCGGCTTCGCGCTTTTTCTCTACATCTTCTCCTTCGAGTTCGACCGGCCGATCGAGATCTACAAGTTCGGCGCCACGGCCTGGCCGCGGGCCATCATCCTGCTGATCGTCGTGGCCGCGGTCGGGAACCTCGTCTATCACTGGCGCTTCGGCGACGCCCCGCAGGGGGCCGTCGGCGCCGCGCTGGACACGGACAGCAGGGCCGGGGGCGACGCAAGCGGGCGCTCGGTCGCCACCTATCTGCGGCTCGGCGCCATCCTGGCGCTGCCCTTCGCCTATGCCGCGCTGCTGCAGCCCATCGGGTTCTACACGCTGACGCCGTTCTTCATCGCGGGCGTGATCGTGCTGATGGGCGAGCGGCGTCTGGGCTGGATCGTCGGCGTCTCCGTCGTCTCCTACGCTGCCATATTGGTGCTCTTCGCCAAGCTGCTCTATGTCGGCCTGCCCGTGGGGACGATGCGTCCATTCTACGATTATTCGAATTGGCTTCTGGCCCTTCTCCAGAACAACTGACGGCGGCATGATGTTCGAACAATTCCTGGACGGGTCGCTGGCCCTGTTCTCCAATCCCACCAGTATTGCGATCTTCATCGGCGGGCTGCTCGGCGGCATGGTGTTCGGGGCCATCCCCGGCGTCTCCATGCTGACGCTGGCGGCGATCCTGCTGCCGTTCACGGCCAACCTCTCGGCCAGCGACGGCATCATGCTGTTCTCGGTGATCTACTGCGCCGGCGTCTTCGGCGGGGCGATCACGGCCATCCTGTTCAACATCCCCGGCGCACCGGAGAACGCGCCGAC
>JAKSBI010000694.1 GCA_022361215.1 Hyphomicrobiales bacterium
ATTGCCGGCCCGACGGTGTTCATCTGCGATGAATGCGTCGAGCTGTGCATGGACATCATCCGCGAGGAGAACAAGAGCTCGTTGGTCAAGTCCCGCGACGGCGTTCCGACGCCATCCGAGATTTGCGAGGTTCTCGACGACTATGTGATCGGGCAGGATCACGCCAAGCGGGTGCTCTCCGTCGCCGTCCATAATCACTACAAGCGGCTCAACCATTCGGGCAAGAACGGCGACGTCGAGCTCGCCAAGTCGAACATCCTGCTAATCGGGCCCACCGGCTGCGGCAAGACGCTGCTGGCGCAGACCCTGGCGCGCATCCTGGATGTGCCCTTCACCATGGCCGACGCAACCACGCTGACGGAAGCGGGCTATGTGGGCGAGGACGTCGAGAACATCATCCTGAAGCTGCTGCAGGCTGCCGACTACAATGTGGAGCGCGCCCAGCGCGGCATCGTCTACATCGACGAGGTCGACAAGATCAGTCGCAAGTCCGACAACCCGTCGATCACGCGGGACGTCTCCGGCGAGGGCGTGCAGCAGGCGCTCCTGAAGATCATGGAAGGCACCGTCGCGAGCGTGCCGCCGCAGGGCGGGCGCAAGCATCCGCAGCAGGAGTTCCTGCAGGTCGACACCACGAACATTCTCTTCATCTGCGGCGGCGCCTTCGCGGGTCTGGAGAAGATCATCGCGCAGCGCGGGCGCACCACGTCGATCGGCTTCGGCGCCACCGTCGAGGCCGAGGACGAGCGGCGCACCGGCGAGATCCTGAAGTCCGTGGAGCCGGAGGATCTGCTGAAGTTCGGTCTGATCCCCGAGTTCATCGGCCGCGTGCCGGTGCTGGCGACGCTGGTCGATCTCGACGAGGATGCCCTGGTGAAGATCCTGACCGAGCCGAAGAACGCGCTCGTGAAGCAGTACCAACGGCTCTTCGAGATGGAGGACGTGCATCTGACCTTCGCCGAGGATGCCCTGCGCGGCATCTCGCGCAAGGCGATCGAGCGCAAGACCGGCGCGCGCGGCCTGCGCTCGATCATGGAAGGCATCCTGCTCGACACCATGTTCGAGCTGCCTGGCCTGAAGGGCGTCGAAGAGGTCGTGATCAGCCCCGAGGTGGTCGAGGGCAGCGCCCGGCCGTTGCGGATCTATTCCGAGCGCGCCGACGAGATCGAGTCGACCGCCTGACGCCGCGGCGGTCGTAACCTGGTGAGATTCCGGGTTAGTCTCAGAGGGTTGGGTCTGCGACCTTGCAAGACGGCCCGAATCCGTCACATGATGTCGTTGATTGCGTCTGTTTAACGCTAGCGTCGTGCCGCGTTTGCCAGGGCGTTCCTGCATTTGCGAAACTGATCGGGTCTCGCGCGCGTACTCTCAAGAAAGGCATGGGCTCACGGTGCGCTAGCATGACATACGCAATTGTGAAAAATCGTGTAAAACCGACGGTAGGGGGCATGCCGGCGGTGTCAACAGGTCTCAGGTGACAAGTCTTGACTTGCCCTGGTCTCATCGCCACCTATTGAGTCCGGGAGTCGGGACAATGCCCTGCGTCTGACGCATCGCTACGGCCGTTGCAGCAACAATAAGAACTCGGCACCGTCGAAAAGCCGTAAAGTGAGGAAAACCTGAGCTGCCCGCCGCGCACCGATGTCTTATGCGCGCTCCGCAAAAGCTAGGACGACCAAATGACCGAAGAAACCCAAATTCCAACAACTCCAGACAGCGGTCCTGAAGTCTATCCCGTGCTGCCGCTCCGGGACATCGTCGTCTTCCCTTATATGATCGTGCCGCTCTTCGTCGGGCGCGAGAAATCGATCAACGCGCTGGAAGAGGTGATGCGTACCGACAAGCAGATTCTGCTTGTGGCGCAGAAGAACGCCAGCGACGACGAGCCCACGACCGACGCGATCTACGAGGTCGGCACGCTGGCCTCGGTGCTTCAGCTCTTGAAGCTTCCCGACGGCACCGTGAAGGTCCTGGTCGAGGGCACCACGCGCGCGGCGATCCAGCGCTATACCGACAACGACGCCTATTTCGAGGCGGAGATCGACCGGGTCGACGAGGATCTCGGCGCCGAGGAAGAGGTCGAGGCCCTGGCCCGCTCCGCCGTCGGCCAGTTCGAGAGCTACGTCAAGCTCAACAAGAAGATCTCTCCGGAGGTGCTCGGCACGGTCTCGCAGATCGACGACTATTCCAAGCTCGCCGACACCATCGCCTCGCATCTGGCGATCAAGATCTCCGACAAGCAGGAGATCCTGGAGGTGATGTCCATCTCCGAGCGGCTCGAGCGCGTCTACACGCTGATGGAATCCGAGATCTCCGTTCTGCAGGTCGAGAAGAAGATCCGCTCGCGCGTCAAGCGGCAGATGGAGAAGACCCAGCGCGAGTACTATCTGAATGAGCAGATGAAGGCCATTCAGAAGGAGCTGGGCGACGCCGAGGACGGCCGCGACGACATCGCCGAGTTCGAGGAGAAGATCGAGAACACCAAGCTCTCCAAGGAGGCCAAGGAAAAGGCCATCGGCGAGCTGAAGAAGCTCAAGCAGATGAGCCCCATGTCGGCGGAGGCGACCGTCGTCCGGAATTATCTGGACTGGCTGTTGACCATCCCGTGGGGCGTCAAGGGCAAGATTAAGAAGGATCTGGAGGACGCGCAGCAGATCCTCGACTCCGACCACTACGGCCTAGAGAAGGTCAAGGAGCGGATCGTCGAGTACCTGGCCGTGCAGACCCGCACCAACAAGCTCAAGGGTCCGATCCTCTGCCTGGTCGGTCCGCCCGGCGTCGGCAAGACCTCGCTCGGCAAGTCGATCGCCCGGGCCACGGGCCGCGAGTTCGTGCGCATGTCGCTCGGCGGCGTGCGGGACGAGGCCGAGATCCGCGGGCACCGGCGTACCTATATCGGCTCGATGCCTGGCAAGGTCATTCAGTCCATGCGCAAGGCGAAGAAGATCAATCCGCTGTTCCTGCTGGACGAGGTCGACAAGATGGGCGCCGACTTCCGCGGCGATCCGGCCTCGGCGCTGCTGGAGGTGCTCGACCCCGAGCAGAACCACACCTTCAACGACCACTATCTCGAGGTGGACTACGACCTCTCGAACGTCATGTTCGTGACGACGGCGAACACGCTGAACATTCCGCCGGCCCTGATGGACCGGATGGAGATCATCCGCATCGCCGGCTACACCGAGGACGAGAAGATCGAGATCGCCCGGCGTCATCTTATCCCGGAGCAGCTCAAGTCCCATGGGCTCGAGCCCGAGGAGTGGACGCTCGACGACGAGGCTCTGCAGGAGGCCATCCGGCGCTACACCCGCGAGGCGGGCGTCAGAAATCTGGAGCGGGAGCTGGCCAAGCTGGCGCGAAAGTCCGTGAAAGAGATCCTGACCACGGACAACAAGACCGTCCACATCACCATGGACAACCTGCAGGACTACCTCAGCGTGCCGAAGTATCGCTACGGCGAGGCGGAGCTGGAGGATCAGGTCGGCGTCGTCACCGGTCTGGCATGGACCGAGGTGGGCGGCGAGCTGCTCACGATCGAGGGCGTCATGATGCCCGGCAAGGGCAAGATGACCGTCACCGGCAACCTGCGCGACGTCATGAAGGAGTCCATCCAGGCGGCCAACGCCTATGTGAAATCGCGCTCCGTCGACTTCGGAATCGAGCCGCCGCTGTTCGACCGCAAGGACATCCACGTGCACGTTCCCGAAGGCGCGACGCCGAAGGACGGGCCGTCGGCCGGTGTGGCGATGGCGACCGCC
>JAKSBI010000397.1 GCA_022361215.1 Hyphomicrobiales bacterium
GGCGTGGGGAGGGCGGCGACGCGGATGGGTGCCGCCTGTTTGCGGCTCGCCACCTGCACGCGCGGCTTCGGGTTGGGCAGCGACGGCGCCTTCGGCGGGTGCAGCCGGGCCACGGCCTTGGGAAAGGCGCGGTTGAGGATCGTCTGCATATGCGCGTTGCGGGAGCGGGCGGTCCTGCCGCCCATGACCACGGCGACGAGGTGCTTGTTGCGGCGGCGCACCGACGAGGTCAGGTTGAAGCCCGACGCACGCGTATAGCCGGTCTTGATTCCGTCCGTGCCGTTGTAATTGAACAGCAGGCGGTTGTGATTGCGATGGGTCCGCCCGCGAAAGGTGAAGGTCTTGGTGCGGAAGAAATGGTAGTACTCGGGGTGGTCCTGCATGATGCGGCGCGACAGGGTGATCATGTCGCGGGCCGTCGTCACCTGCCCCGAATTCGGCAGGCCCGACGCGTTGCGGAACACGGTGCGTGTCATGCCCAGCTCCCGCGCCCGGGCCGTCATCATGCGCGCGAAGTTGGCCTCCGAGCCGCCGAGATTGTCCGCCACCACCGCCGCTACGTCGTTGGCGGACTTGGTCACCAGCGCCTTGATGGCGTCGACGACGCGGATGGTCTGGCCCGGTTTCAGCCCGAGCTTCGTCGGAGGCTGCTTCGCCGCATGCGGCGTCACCACGAAGCGCGTCTTGTATGTGCAGGCTTTCCGCTTCAGGCAGTCGAAGACCATGTAGAGCGTCATGATCTTGGTCAGCGACGCCGGATAGCGCCTGCTGTCGGCATTGCGGGAGAACAGAACCCGGCCGGTGTGCCCGTCGACCACCATGGCCGCATAGCGCGACGCTGCCGTGGCCGGCGGCGCAACGGCGGCAAAGGCGATCAGGCTCAGCAGTGAAAATCGAAGACAGGCAATCCGCCCCACGGCAGCGCAATGTAAGCGACGCATCCTCACCACCACACGCAAAGCTCGTCAGAGCTTGCAATCCTGTTGCGGATTGCGATCCCATTCACGACCGGACGGACGGCAGTTATGCTGCACCGCACCGAGATCCTGCCGGCACGGCAAGCACGTTTTTCCAGATATGTCAGGCCTGTACCACCACCGCCGGCCACATCCGCAAACCGTAGGCCTCGGCTCGTTAACAAGCCGTTAAGGCGCGAGCGAATCAGGCCTGCCGGCGGTCTTATCCGAAAGGATAATTGTGCACTGCAAACTGTTTTGTTGACAGCTTTTGTGCGATGCATATATGAATGTTGCATCGCAACAGGATAGACGTCCGGGCGTAGCAATTCCGCTGATTCCGTGAGACAAGGTTAAGACGATGATCAAAGGCTACGAAGAGTTCCAGAAGCTGGGCAAAGACAATTTCGACGCGACCGTGAAGAGCTTCGGCGAGGTCAACAAGGGCTTCCAGGCGATCGCCGCCGAGTGGACCGACTACACCAAGAAGGCGTTCGAAGAGGGCACCGCCACCTTCGAGAAGCTGGTCGGTGCGAAGTCGCTCGAGCAGGCGATGGAGATCCAGACCGCTTACGCCAAGAAGGCTTACGACGACTATGTCGGCGAGGTCTCCAAGATCTCCGAGATGTATGCCGATCTGGCCAAGGGCGCCTACAAGCCGGTCGAGAACGCGATTGCCAAGAAGGCCTGAGCCGACGCGCTCGGCAGAGCGCGACCTTTTCTTCCTCCCAATGCTGGCCCGGCCGAAACGCCGGGCCTTCTTTTTTTGCCGTTTTCCTGCCGCGGAATTGATTAGATTGGGATGAGTCGTCTTGAATTGCGACGGCGGCGGCAGTGCCCTAAATAGGGACATATGACTGCGAACTTGGGTAGCTAGGATTGACTCGAGAGGCGAGCAGATATTCGGTTGCGGCCATGTCGCGCGACGATCAAGATAACCGCTCCGACGACGACGGTTCGGACGGCACCGGTACGGGCATCGTCACGCGTACGCGGACGAAGACGAAAAAGCCCAGCCTCTACAAGGTGCTGCTCCTGAACGACGACTACACGCCCATGGATTTCGTGGTCTATGTGCTGGAGCGCTTCTTCAACAAGCCGCGCGAGGAGGCGACCCGCATCATGCTGCACGTGCACCAGAAAGGTGTGGGAATGTGCGGTATATATACCTACGAGATCGCCGAAACGAAGGTAGCGCAGGTGATGAACTTTGCCAGGCAGCACCAGCATCCTTTACAGTGCACCATGGAAAAGGAGTAGAGCCGGCCCGTGACCTCATTCTCGACCAGTCTGGAAGAAGCGCTCCACCGCGCACTGGAGTACGCCAACGAGCGCTCGCACGAATATGCGACGCTCGAGCATCTCCTGCTGTCGCTCCTGGATGACCGCGACGCCTCGGCTGTCATGCGCGCCTGCGACGTCGACCTCGACGTGCTGCGCGACAAGCTGATCGAGTATCTCGACAACGAGCTGTCCGGCCTGGTCATCGACGGCCAGCAGGAGGCGCAGCCGACCGCGGGCTTCCAGCGGGTGATCCACCGTGCCGTGGTGCATGTGCAATCGTCCGGCCGCGAGGAGGTGACCGGCGCCAACGTGCTGGTGGCGATCTTCGCCGAGCGCGAGAGCCATGCCGCGTATTTCCTGCAGGATCAGGACATGACCCGCTTCGACGCGGTCAACTACATCAGCCACGGCATCGCCAAGCGCCCGGGCATGTCCGAGCCGCGTCCCGTGCGCGGCGTGGACGACGAGGCCGCGACCGTCGAGGGCGGAGAGGACAAGAAGCGCGGTGCCGACGCGCTCGAGGTCTATTGCGTCGATTTGAACCAGAAGGCGCGGGACGGCCGCATCGATCCGCTGATCGGGCGCAGCGCCGAGATCCAGCGCACCATCCAGGTGCTCTGCCGCCGGCAGAAGAACAACCCGCTGTTCGTGGGCGATCCGGGCGTCGGCAAGACGGCGCTGGCCGAGGGCCTGGCGCGGCGCATCGTGAACCGCGACGTGCCCGAGGTGCTGCAGGACGCCACGATCTTCCAGCTCGACATGGGCGCGCTGCTCGCGGGCACCCGCTATCGCGGCGATTTCGAGGAGCGGCTGAAGGCCGTGATGCGCGAGATCGACGCCTATCCGGGCGCCATCATGTTCATCGACGAGATTCACACGGTGATCGGCGCCGGCGCCACCTCGGGCGGCGCCATGGACGCCTCGAATCTGCTGAAGCCGGCCCTGCAGAGCGGGACCCTGCGCTGCATCGGCTCCACCACCTACAAGGAGTACCGGCAGCACTTCGAGAAGGACCGGGCGCTGGTCCGGCGCTTCCAGAAGATCGACATCTCCGAGCCGAGCGTGCCGGACGCGATCGAGATCCTGAAGGGCCTGAAGCCCTATTTCGAGGACTTCCACAAGATCCGCTACACCAACCAGGCCATCAAGTCCGCCGTGGAGCTGTCGGCCAAATACATCCACGACCGCAAGCTGCCGGACAAGGCCATCGACGTGATCGACGAGACCGGCGCCTCGCAGATGCTGGTGCCCGAGTCGCGGCGGCGCAAGACCATCGGCACAAGGGACGTGGAGGCGACCATCGCCACCATGGCGCGCATCCCGCCGAAGACGATCTCCAAGTCCGACGCCGAGGTGCTGCAGCACATCGACCGGGACCTGAAGCGCGTGGTGTTCGGCCAGGACGCCGCCATCGAGGCGCTGGGCTCGGCCATCAAGCTCTCCCGCGCCGGATTGCGCGAGCCGGAGAAGCCCATCGGCTGCTATCTGTTCTCCGGCCCCACCGGCGTCGGCAAGACCGAGGTGGCGCGCCAGCTCTCCAACCTGCTGGGCGTGGAGCTCCTGCGCTTCGACATGTCGGAGTACATGGAGCGCCACACCGTCTCGCGGCTGATCGGCGCGCCGCCGGGCTATGTGGGCTTCGACCAGGGCGGTTTGCTCACCGACGGCGTCGACCAGCACCCCCATTGCGTGCTGCTCCTGGACGAGATCGAGAAGGCGCATCCCGATCTCTTCAACATCCTGTTGCAGGTGATGGACCACGGAAAGCTCACCGACCACAACGGCAAGAGCATCGACTTCCGCAACGTCATCCTGATCATGACCACCAATGCCGGCGCCTCGGAGCTGGCCAAGGCGGCCATCGGCTTCAACCGCACCAAGCGCGAGGGCGACGACGAGGAGGCCATCAACCGCATGTTCTCGCCGGAGTTCCGCAACCGGCTGGATGCGGTCATCGCCTTCTCCAACCTGCCGCCCGGCGTCATCGGCAAGGTGGTCGACAAGTTCATCTTCGAGCTGGAGGCCCAGCTTCAGGACCGGGGCGTGGCCATCGAGCTTGCGGAGGAGGCGAATGCCTGGCTGGTGGAGAAGGGCTACGACGAGCGTTTCGGGGCGCGGCCGCTCGCCCGCGTCATCCAGGAGCACATCAAGCGCCCGCTCGCCGAGGAGCTTCTGTTCGGCAAGCTCAAGACCGGCGGCACCGTGCGCGTCGTCGTCGAGAAGAAAGAGAACGACGAGAAGGGGCTGGGCTTCGAGTTTCTGCCGCCGAACCTGCCGCCCAAGAAGCCCGGCGGCGGCGGCAAGGGGGGCGGAGACCCCAAACCGTCGAAGGCCGCCAAGAGCGACACCAAGAAGCGCACGCGCAGCAAAACCAAGAAGAACGGACGCCGCCCGCCGCGCGGCTCCGGCCGGTCCGGCTCCAGCCCGGTACCGAAAGTGCCCTTGCCCGCGCGTTAGGTCGTTCCCTCGTCTCCTGTCCGGCGGGACCCATCCGCTCGAATCCCGGACACCTGTGCGCTTTCGCGGGAATGACGGAGATGGGTGGCATGCCTTGCCATCGGGCTCCCGGGCTTGCGGCAAGACGTATGCTTCAGTCGGTTTGGACGGTTCCAGTGAGACAGGCCCAGTGAGCTCCATCGATCCGGAAAGACTATACTGGACCGAGAGCGACACGCGCCGCCGCGCCGATTAGACCCGTCCGTACACCCTACAGAAGCGGGCAAGCCCATCAGCTTTGCGGCATCGATCCGGGCCGGAGATACCCGAGCATATGCTGCACGTAATCGGCTTTCCCAAGCTCGATCGTTCGGCTTCGTAAGAGCGCGTAAGCTGCGACGACGTGAAAATAGAACTGAGGCAAGGCCCAGTCCCGGGCGTAGTCTTCGCCTTTCATGTCGAAGATCATGCCGTTCGGAAGCTCGAGCGTGATCGACCGCTGCGCGCCGGCATCGAGAGCGTCCGATGCAAGATTGCCCAGCAGCGAAAGAGCTTCGCCGATCCGAGCCTGGGCATCCGAGAGCGACCCCGGTCGCTCACCCGCCGTCTGGCCCTCGCGCGCCAACTCGTCCAACAGGTCCGGAAGCGGCTCACCCCTGAGCCGGAACGTCGCTTCTTGCGCTTGCAAGCAGGCGAAGCGAATCTGAGACGACAAAGGATACATATCGTCCGCAAGGCGCCCAGAGAGCAGCGCCTCCGCTTCTGCCTCCGGGATTTGCGTCTGTGCCTTATCGAGCCAAGCCGAGAGCGCCTGCAGCATTTGCGTGTAGGTCGGAACCAGAAGGTTCGTCAGCGACATGGATGCTCCGATACCAAAGTGATCTCTCTCGGGTCGGCTTTGTACGTTCGCCCCGGTGTCCTCCTAACCCATCTCCTCCAGCTTGGCGCGGATCTTCTCGGCGTTTGCCGCGAGCACGTCCGCGTCCTCCATCTCGGCGCGGTGGGGCCGGAGCTTCTGGTCCTCCCAGCGCGGCAGGATGTGGAAGTGGATGTGGAACACCATCTGTCCGGCCGCGGCCTCGTTGAACTGCTGGATCAGGATGCCGTCCGCTTCCATCGCCTCCTTCACCACCGGCGCGAGCCTGCGCACCGTGCGCATCAGGTCGCAGAGGTCGTCGGGCTCCACGTCCAGCATGTTGACGGCCTTGGCCTTGGGGATGACCAGCGTGTGGCCGTCCGCGCGCGGCATGATGTCCATGAAGGCCAGCGTCAGATCGTCCTCGTAGACCTTGTGGCAGGGTAGCTCGCCCCTCAGAATCTTCGCGAAGATGTTCTCGTCGTCATAGGCCATCGGGCGCCCCCTTTCCGGTCGGTGTGTCAGGCAACGGCGTGTTGGTCAGGTTTCGTCGGATTTCGTGCAGCTTGCGTCCCGTCGGAACGGGGAGGCTTCGGCGAGCGCCGCGCTCTCCATCTCCACGAAGGTGCGCTCGCGCGCCAGATAGCTGGCCACGGCATCGCGCAGCGACGGGTTGGCGATGAAATGGGCGCTGTAGGTCGTTTGCGGCAGGTAGCCGCGGGCGATCTTGTGCTGGCCCTGGGCGCCGGCCTCGACGCGCTTCAGTCCGCGAGCGATGGCGAACGCGATGGCCTGGTAATAGCAGGCCTCGAAGTGCAGGAAGCGATGATGCTCGCTGCAGCCCCAGTAGCGGCCATAGAGCGTCTCGTTGCCGATGATGTTCAGCGCGGCGCCGATGTCCCGGCCGTCGCGCCGGCAGCGGATGAGCAGGATCCGGTCCGCCATGGTCTCGCCGATGCGGCTGAAGAATTCGCGGTTGAGGTAGGGGGTGCCCCATTTGCGCGCGCCGGTATCCAGGTAGAACCCGAAGAAGCTGTCCCAGCAGGCCTCGTCCAGGTCCGAGCCGGTCACCCAGTCGATCGTGACGCCCTCGGCCAGGGCCTCGCGCCGCTCCTTGCGGATCGCCTTGCGCTTGCGGGAGGCGAGCGAGCTCAGAAAGTCGTCGAAGTCGCCGTAACCGTCGTTGGTCCAGTGGAACTGCTGATCGGTGCGCCGCAGCAGGCCGAGCTCTCCGAGCCGTGTCCATTCCGGCTCGGTCAGGAAGGTCAGATGCAGCGACGAGGCCTCGTAGCGCTCCAGGAGCTGCAGCGCCGCGCTGAGCAGCAGCCGCTCCCGGTGCTCCGCATCCGGGCCCGGCGGCACCAGCAGCCGGCGGCCGGTCGCCGGCGTGAAGGGCACCGCAGCCTGGAGCTTGGGATAATAGTCGCCGCCGGCGCGCGCGAAGGCGTCGGCCCAGCCGTGATCGAAGACGTACTCGCCGAGACTATGGCCCTTCAGATAGCAGGGCATGCACCCCATGACGCGGCCGGCGCCGTCCTCCATGACGAGATGCTGGGGCGCCCAGCCGGTCTCCGCCGAGACCGAATTGCTCCGCTCTAACGCGTCCAGAAAGGCATGGCTGAGAAACGGGTTATGCGATTCTCCTAAGGCGTCGTATGAGTTTGGGGGATTGGCGCAGCCGTCCCACAGCCCGGCCTCGATCTCGGCGATCTCGGGGAGCACACGCACGACTGTTTGCTCGGCATCGCCCATGTCGGCTGTCGCGTCTCGGTTCGCCCTGGCGTGAGGGTGTCTCGGAGCCTCTGAGGCCGGCTCCGATCATAGATCATAAATCCGCGCGGGCTCAGGTAAAGGCGAATACGGCGTCCACCTCCACGGCCGCGTCGAGGGGTAGGCCGCCCGCGCCGACGGCAAACCTGGCATGGCGCCCCTTCTCGCCCAGAACCTCCACGATCAGGTCCGAGGCGCCGTTTATGATCTTGGGATGATTGCTGAAATCGGGCACGGCGTTGACGAAGCCGCCGAGCTTGAGGCATTGCGCGATGCGGTCCAGATCGCCCAGCGCGTCCTTAGCCTGCGCCAGGATGTTGATGGCGCAGAGCCGCGCGGCGGCCTGGCCGGCCTCCTCGTCCACGTCGGCGCCGAGCTTGCCCGTATAGGCGAGGCCGTCCGGGCCCATGGGCAGTTGACCTGAAACAAAAAGCTGAGTCCCGGCTATGGTATACGGTACATAGTTCGCGGCAGGCGCCGCCGGCGCCGGCAATTCGATCTGGAGTTCCTTCAAGCGCGCTTCGACATTTCCCGACATGGCTCACGTCCTTTTGAGCACCACAATCTCATGAGAAGCCGTAAAGGCCTTTACGGTGGCCTACGACTTTCAGGGTTTTCGGACCCTATGCAAGTGAAACTATGACAGGCACGGATCTTGCTCGGATACGCGGTGAGGATCGACGCGGAGGGACGGCCCCGCCGAGGCGGTCATTCGACGCGGACCGGAGACAGTGGATGCAGATTATGAGATGGAAAACCTGGCTGAAGACCACCCTGATTGCGGGCGCGCTGGTCTCGCTCGCGGCGCCGGTCGAGGCGCTGGCGCCCAGCGAAACCCTCAGGCTCGCGCCGCATCGCGCGGTCTACGACATGTCCCTGGACGGCACCGGTTCGGGGTCCGGTCTCTCGGGCATTCGCGGGCGGATGGTCTTCGATTTCGCCGGCTCGAGCTGCGAAGGCTATACGCTCAATATGCGCATGGTGACCCACGTCACCGATCGCTCCGGGCGCACGACCTTGACGGACCTGCGCTCCTCGACCTGGGAGGACGGCAAGGGCGAGCTGTTCCGCTTCAACTCCAGGCGGTTTCTGAACCAGAAGCTGAACGAGACCACGCGCGGCAACGCGTCGCAGGTGTCGCCGGGCGGCGGCCTCGAGGTCAAGCTGAACGCGCCCAAGTCAGGCAAGCTGAGCCTGGACGGCAAGTTCCTGTTTCCCACCCAGCACAGCCTGGCGATCCTGGACGCCGCCGAGAGCGGGCGCTCGATGGTTCAGGCCAACGTCTATGACGGTTCGGAGCAGGGCAAGAAGGCCTATGCCACGACGGCCTTCATCGGCAAGCTGCGGGCTCCGGGGTCCGAAGAGGCTCTGAAGCCGGTGGAGAACGGCTCCGTGCTCGGCAAGCTCAGGTCCTGGCCCGTCACCATCAGCTATTTCGACAAGGCCAAGGACGGCGATCCGGTGCCCTCCTACCAGCTCACCTTTCAGCTCTACGCCAACGGCGTCAGCCGCAAGCTGCGGATCGACTATGGCGATTTCGCCGTGCGCGGCTCCCTGAGCTCCCTGGAGTTCTTCGAGGAGACCAAGTGCCGTTAGCGCACTTTTGATCGATCGTGCCCACCCCGCTCCCCCGGCCCAGCCACCCCAAGGGTAACCTCTATCGGGTGGCTGGGCCGGGGGAGCGGGGTGGACGAGTTCCATCGAACTGAAAGCTCAAGCCCGACCGGGCCCGCCCCAGAGCCAGGCGGCGCCGCGCACGCCCCCGTCGTCGCCATGCGCGGGCGGCTTCACGGCGATCTCCGTGCGATCCGCGAACACGTGCGCTGCGATGCGCTTCGGCAGTTCGTCGTAAAGGTGGGGCATCTGCGAGAGGCCGCCGCCGAGCACGATGACCTCGGGATCGAGGATGTTGACGACCGATGCGAGGCCGCGCGCCGCGCGCGAGACGTGCCGGTCCAGGCTGGCGCGGGCCGCGCCGTCGCCCCGCTGCGCCAGCCGGGCGATGTCCTCGGCCGGGAGGTCGTCGCCCGTGACGCGGGCGTGATCGGCCGCCAGGCCCGGGCCCGAGATCCAGGTTTCGAGACAGCCCGACCGGCCGCACCAGCAGTCCGGCCCGGGCAGCTCGTCCGGCTCGGGCCAGGGCAGGGGATTGTGGCCCCATTCGCCGCCGATGGCGCGGCACCCGACCAGCACCTTGCGGTCCAGCACGAAACCGCCGCCGCACCCGGTCCCGAGAATCACGCCGAACACCGATCCCGCCCCGGCGCCGGCCCCGTCGATGGCCTCGGAGAGGGCGAAGCAGTTGGCGTCGTTGGCGAGCCGGACGGGCCGCCCGAGACGCGCCGTCAGGTCCGCGTCGAAGCGCCTGCCGTTGAGCCAGGTCGAGTTCGCGTTCTGTACCCGGCCCGAGGCGGGAGAGACGGAGCCGGGTATGCCGACGCCGACCGAGCCGGACCGCCCGGCCGCCTGCTCGATCCTGTCGACAAGGCCGGCAACGGCCTCGACGGTGGCGTCGTAGTCGTGGCGGGGCGCCGCGATGCGATGGCGTGCGACCGTCTCGCCGGCCGCGTCCAGGCCCAGGCCCGTGATCTTGGTGCCGCCGAGGTCGATGCCGATCCGAAAGGCCGGGCTCATTCCGCGTCGAAGGCGGTGTTGCCGCCCAGCGCCTGACGGGCGGCCGGCACCCAGGCCGCGTCCAGGTTGGCATTGGCGCAATAGGTCAGCAGCAGCGTCTCGTCCGACAGCATGTAGTCCAGCACGCCCGGCAGGAAAGACGGCTCCCGCGCGATCGCAGCCATCTCGGCCGGGTCGAAGCCCGTGAGCGCGAAGAAACGGCTCATGCGCTCTTCGTCCGCGGCGAGAAAGGTAAACGCGCCGATGGCGATCTCTTCGGCCGCGTTCCGCGAAATTTTGGGGTGTCTCTCGGTCATTTGCCGATGTGGTGGTCGTTGGCTCGACAATGCAGGAAATGACCCGACTCTTAAAGAGTTGGTTACGGGTTTGCGATCAAATGCAGACTCAAGGACGTTCGGCGCCTCGCGGGCGCTGATCCGGGGGGTGCATCAACAACCGCGAACGGGTCTAATGGAATATCCAGAGAACATAGCGGATTATAGGGTCGACGAATCAATCGGCGTGAGGCCCATGACAAAGACGGTTCTAATCGTCGAGGACAACGAGCTGAACATGAAGCTGTTTCATGATCTGCTCGAGGCGCATGGTTACGACACCTTGCAGACCCGCGACGGCATGGAAGCGCTGAAGCTGGCGCGGGAGCATCGGCCGGACCTGATCCTGATGGACATCCAGTTGCCGGAGGTGTCCGGCCTCGAGGTCACGAAGTGGCTGAAGGAGGACGATCAGCTCAGGGATATCCCTGTGGTGGCCGTCACCGCGTTCGCCATGAAGGGGGACGAGGAGCGTATCCGGGAAGGTGGATGCGAGGCTTACATCTCGAAGCCCATTTCCGTGTCGATGTTTCTCGAAACGGTGCAGCGTTTCATCGGAGATGCGCGCTAGCGGAAGGGATCGAGCCTCATGACTGCCCGAGTTCTCGTCGTCGATGATATCCAGGCCAACGTCAAGCTGCTCGAGGCCCGACTCACGGCCGAATATTTCGAGGTTCTGACCGCGCGCAGCGGGCCGGAGGCGCTTGATCTCTGCGCGGCCGAGGGCGCCGACGTCATCCTGCTGGACGTCATGATGCCCGGCATGGACGGCTTCGAGGTCTGCCGCCGGCTGAAGAGCGATCCCAAATGTCACCATGTCCCGGTGATCATGGTGACGGCGCTGGACCAGCCGTCGGACAAGGTTCAGGGGCTGGAGGCCGGGGCCGACGATTTCCTGACCAAGCCCGTCGACGACCTCGCGCTGATCACGCGCGTGAAGAACCTCGCCCGTCTGAAGACCTTGACCGACGAGATGCTGATGCGGGCCTCCACCAGCGAGCAGATGGGCCTGCCCGGTGGCCCCGACGGCAGTGCGCCGCTCAGCGGCCTGGGCGGGCGCGTTCTGCTCGTGGAGGACCACAACCGCTCCGCGCAGCGGATCGCGGACAATCTCTCCTCGGAGCAGACGCTGGAGGTGGAAGGCGATCCGCAGGCGGCCATGCTCGCGCTGCCGGACGGCAATTTCGATCTCCTCGTCGTCAGCCTGAACCTGCAGGCGGCGGACGGTTTGAGGCTGTGCTCGCAGGTTCGCTCCATCGACCGCACCCGGCATCTGCCGATCCTGATTCTGGTCGAGCCCGGCGACGACGCGCGGCTGTTGCGCGGTCTCGACATGGGCGTGAACGACTATCTCGTACGGCCGATCGACAAGAACGAGATGCTGGCGCGCGTGCGCACCCAGATCAAGCGCAAGCGCTATGCGGACATGCTGAAGAACCGCATCGAGGAGAGCGTCGAGCTCGCCATCACGGACGGGCTGACCGGGCTCCACAACCGGCGCTATATGGAAAGCCACCTCCAGACCCTGGTCGACGAGGCGGTGCAGCGCGGCAAGCCGTTGTCGTTGATGATCGCCGACATCGATTTCTTCAAGTCCGTCAACGACACCTTCGGTCACGACGTCGGCGACATGGTCCTGAGGGAGTTCGCGGGGCGCGTCAGGACCAACACCAGAGGCATCGACCTGGCCTGCCGCTACGGCGGCGAGGAGTTCGTCATGGTCATGCCGGACACCGATCTGGCCAAGGCCTATGTGGTGGCCGAGCGATTGCGCCAATGCGTGGCCGGGCAATCCTTCGCCATCGACGGCCAGAACAAGATGCTGGAGATCACCGCCAGCGTCGGCGTCGCCTGCCTGGAGCACCCCGACGACACGCCCGAGACGATCCTCAAGCGGGCCGATCAGGCGCTCTACTGCGCCAAGAAGGACGGCCGCAACCGCGTCGTTGCCGACGCGGCATAGGGGTTTTCTTTGGAGTGCTGGCCCAAGAGGCTGGCGAGATGGCTTGCCACCTTTCTCCGTCATTCCCGCGAAAGCGCAGTGGTGTCCGGGATTCGAGCGACGCCCATACCCAACCGTCGTCATTGCCGGGCTTGACCCGGCAATCCATACCATTTGCCTCTCGATCTCGCTGAGGGGCCAGTGGAATGGATGCCCGGATCAGGTCCGGGCATGACGAAAATCGAGGGCCAGCAGACCACCCGAAA
>JAKSBI010000700.1 GCA_022361215.1 Hyphomicrobiales bacterium
AGCTCGCCGACGAAGCGGGTTCCGGCATAATCGAAGCTCCCGACCAGCAGCGACATCCGGGCAAGCTCGGGCGGCAGCTCGGGCAGGGCGAGCGACTTCAGGCCGCCGAGGAGGCGCTTGTAGGTGTCGATGCAGATCGGCGTCTCCAGGTCGCGGTTCTCGAACCTGCCGTCGCTGTAATAGGGCTTGAGCTCGGCCATGATCCGTTCCGCATCGAGATTGAAGAGGAACATGGCGTAGAGCCTGAGCAGCCGAGCCAGCGGAACGCGCTTCATCAGGTGGCGGCGCGCGGCGGCGATGTCGGGGACGGTCAGCGGCGCGGGATTGATCAGGGCGCCCTCGGTGAAATCGGGCAGGCGCTCGCCGCCCGCCTCCCGCTCGCACAGCGCCGCGACGAACACCAGCGCGCCCCAGGAATGCGCCAGGACGCCCGCGCGCCTGCCGCCGGCGACGCGGCTCGCCAGGCTGCGGAAATGGCGAAACGTGCCCGCCGCCGTGAGGCTCCGGGGCGCGGGCGTGCCGCCGCATCCGGGCTGGTCGTAGAAGACGAGCGTGCGCCGCTCAGCCAGAAAGGCGAGCCCGTCGACGAGATAGCTGTGGTCCCAGCCGGGGCCCCCATGGATGACGAACACCGGCGGCCCGGACCCCAGCGTGCGAACGAATGTGGGGCCGTCGGCGGTGTCGATCAGCCCGGCCTCCGGCAGGGCGGGCGTGTCGATGACGGGAGGTCTCACAACGTGCTCGGCCCGGTTGTGCCCGCCCGCGTCGTCGTCCGCGCCGTGCCGCCATACGTGGCACGCGCATTGCATCGTCTGTGCATCGTTGCGTCACAAAGAGACAGGCGGCGCCGGTTCCCGCGTCAGGGCTTCGGCGTTGCCGCGAAGTAGCCCTTGACCACGTTCTGCGCGGTCTCGGGCGGTGCAAGGTTGATAAGGTCGTTCGGATGAATGAATTCGTCTCGGAACCAGGGATAGACGGACGGGTCGAAGATGCGCTTGAGCCAGTCGATGACCATGGCCTTGCGCGGCGTGCGCCGGATGTCCGGGTGGTAGGTGAGCCAGATGTCCATGTGATGGCTGCCGCCGAGGTCGACCGGGACCACGGGCGCGTCGAGGGCGACGGAGAAGGTCGGCAGCACGCCGATGCCGGCGCCTTTCTCGACCGCGTAGAAATGGGCGGTGCTGGCGTTGGTGCGGACGGAGACGATGTCCTCCACGCTGTCGACGCCGAGGAAGCGGGCCCAGGCGTCGCCGTCCAGATGGGGCGCGCGCTGCTGAACCAGACGATGCTCCAGCATCTCCACGGCGCTCGTCGGCGTCCCGTAGATGCTGAGATAGTCCTTCGAGGCGAACGGGTAGACGTGCAGCCGGGCCAGCTTCACGGCGATCAGATCGCGGTTCGTGGGCCGCTGGAACTGAACCGCCATGTCGGCCTCGAGGCGCAGCACGTCGGCGCTTTCCATGGCGCATCTGAGATCGACGAGCGTGAAGGGGTGCTCGCGCTGAAACTCCACCAGGCGGGGCATGACCCAGTAGGACCCCAGCCCCTCGGTGATCGAGATGGCGACCGGGCCGCGCTCGGTCGGGTCCACGGCGGTGCGCTTGCGCACCACGTCGCAGATGGCGCGCTCCATGGTGCGCGCGCTGGCGAGAATGGACTGGCCTTCCGCCGTGAGAGCGACGCCGTCGGGCAGCCGGTCGAACAGGCGCGCATCCAGCGCCATCTCCAGCCGGTCGATGCGGCGCACCACAGTGGAGTCGCTGACACGCAACCGGGATGCGGCCTTGCGAAAGCTGGCGGTCTCCGCGCAGGCGAGAAAGATGCGCAGATCGTCCCACGATAAGTGATTGAGGTTCGGGAGCGAATAGACCTGCTCCGATTTTGCAGCACGCCTATGCGAAATTTTCTGCATCGCTGCCTCCGGCCTTCACTCCAAACTTAGCCTATCGGTAGCACGTCAGGCTAGCCCAGTTCAGAGATTACGTTCGAGCAAAGGTTTAAGCGATGGGCAACATTGTAACTTTAGGCGGCGCCGACAGTGTACGCAGAGACTTCGATCTGCTTCAGCCGCGAAAAAACAGTCGGGTGACGGTTCAGCCTGCAACACTCGATGATTTGCCGGCTGTTTGCGAGCTGGTTTCAGAGCAGCTTCCGGGGGAAGTCGCGGCTTATTCGGTGGTCAAGGAGGTCATTTCTTACAATCGCAACAATCTATTGTTGTTTTCGCGCGGGGGTCGCGTGGTGGGGGCGTATGCAATGCTTATGCTCACGCCAATTGGGCTGGAGCGCCTGCTGATCGGGGAGCTCGCGCCGCTGGATCCGGATCCGATCTGCCTGGCGTCGCGCATGATGACGCCGGCCGCCATCTACAACTGGGCCGTCGTGGCGCCGCGACTGGCGATCGAGGGCATCCTGCACGTCAGTCTCTTTCTGAGACAGCCGATGTATCGGCACGCCAATCTGTTCTCGCGTCCGAATACGCCGGAAGGCGTGCGGCTGAATGTCAGCCTCGGCTCTCGCCCGCTGGAGGGCGCGGCGCCCGGGCTCTACCGCTATGTGCGGCTAGCCAACCGCGCGGATGCACTCAAGCAGGCAGCGTAGCTCTGGAGGGAGTCGATGACACCGTCAAGTCCGCAGTACGACACCTACAACAGCGCTCGAACCCGGGCCGCGAACTCGAACCGGAAAAAGTTCGGGATCAAGGTCGCCCGATCGATGAACGAGCTGATGCACGTGGTTGCCATCCGCTCGTCCGTCTTCATGAGCGAGCAGACCTGCCCCTATCACGAGGAGTTCGACGGCAACGACTTCTCGGCGACGCATCTGATCGGCTATCGCGACCGCGAGCCCGTGGCCTGCATCCGCGCCCGCTACTTCGCCGATTTCGCGAAGCTGGAGCGCCTGGCCGTTCGGCACGAGTATCGCAACACGCGCATGTCCTTCGACATCGTCAAGGCCGGTATCGAGCTGGTGCGCAAGAAGGGCTATCGGCTGATCTACGGCCACGCCCAGGACCGCCTGGTGAAGTTCTGGGCGCATTTCGGCGCCAAGCCGCTGCCGAAGCAGCGCGACCTGGTGTTCTCCGATTTCTCCTACACGGAAATGGTGATCGAGCTGGAGCCGCATCCGGACCCGATCACGATCGAAAGCGACCCCTACGAGATCATTCGACCCGAGGGCGCCTGGCACCGGACGGGTGTGCTCGATCAGTCGGCGACGCGGCAGGTCACGTCGCCGCTGCGGGATCTGAAGGTGGCCTGAGCATCTTGTGCAAGCGGTGATTGCCATGAGTGTCATTCCACTTCCTCAACGCACGATGCACCGGGTCATTCCCCTGGTGATGTTCGTCGATCTGCAGGAGGAATATGTCTCGGCCGGGCGGTTCTTTGCGCTCGGCGACGTCGAGGGGCCGCTCGCCAACTGCCGCCGGCTGCTGGACGCCGCCCGCGAGATCGGCCTGGCGATTGCGCATTTCCGGCAGATCAAGGCCAGCCCGTTCTTCAACCGCGAGGCGATCTTCTCGCAATGGATCCCGGATTTCCGTCCCAAGTCGCACGAGATGGTGTTCGAGCGCGACAAGCCGTCCTGCTACTGCAACGCATCGTTCGACAATTTCGTGGAGCAGATCGGCCAGCCGTCGCTGGTCGTCGCCGGCCTGACCGGGGAGCAAAGCTGTCTGGCGACCATCATCGAGGCCGCCCATCGCGGACACCAGGTGGTCTTCGCGTACGACGCCTCGGCGAGCCGGACGCTGGGCGAGCGGTCCGAGGCGGAGTCGCACCGGGCCGTGACGGACCTGATCGGCCTCTATGCGAGCGTCATGTCCACCGACGACGTGATCGCACATCTGACGGCGGGGGAACGAATGAGCCAGAGCCATTTCGGCTGATGACAATACGGCGCCAAGGGAGCGCACAGGGGAGAGTGCAATGACGACAGCGCAAGCAGCGGAAAACGAGATCCTGCTGACGTCGACGGATCGCGCCGCCAGCGATTGGGACGAGTTGCTGCGCCTGCAGACCGAGATGTTCCTGCCGGTCGAGCTGGAGTTCTTCTTCTCGAACTCGAGCTGGGCGCGGGCGGGCTCCGTCCTCGATGTGGGCTGCGGCAACGGCTCCTATCTGTCGACCCTGCAGCCGTTCTTTCCGCAGAAGACCTATGTAGGCATCGACGTTTCCGACGAGCTGGTCCGGCTGGCGGAGGCCAGGGCCTCGGGCGACGGCATGACCTTCGAGCAGGCGGACTTCTTCTCCTATCGGTCCGAAGAGCCGTTCGACGCTATCCTGATGCGGCTCATCGTGCAGCATCTCAGCGGCTTCGACAGCCTGCTCGAGCAGGCCTCGCTGCTGCTCAGGCCCGGCGGCGCGCTCTATGTCATCGAGCCCGACATCGAGAACAGCCGGACCTTTCCGAGGACGCCGGTGTTCGACCGGGTGGTGCGCGATTTCGAGAAACATCGCGAGCTCAGCGACAAGAACCGCAAGCGGCTGGGCGAGCTTGCCGGCGTCGTCGCGCGGAACCCGGATTGGCGGCTCTCGCGGGAGCTTCGGCTGTCGGTGCCGACGGTCGGGCCGTTCGCCGAGACCAGCCATCTGCGCATGATGCAGCTTTGGATCGACCTGATGGAGCGATCCGGCTGCCTGTCCTTGTTCGATGCAGCACGCGACGAGCTGGCGTGCTGGTCCGAGAACCCGGCCTCGTTCTGCCAGGTCGGGATCCGAATTTTGCAGCTCAAGCATGTGGATGCTCAGCATCAGATCCACTGAGCGGTGTCGACATGATCCATGGGGATGAGTCGACCCGGGGGCGGAGCCTATGAAACGAGTGTTTACGATACGATTGGTTCGGCCTGTGTTCGAAACGGCCGTTGTCGAGGTGGAGGCGTTCAGCGAGAGCGTCGCCATCGAGACGGCGCTGGACCATGCCGAAACCCTGAAACGCGAAGCGTGGCGGACCCAGGAGTTCGACGATGCGGCCTACGGGCCGCACGTCGAGTCCGTCATCGAGAACCAGGAGGTCTACGAGACCTCCGTGGACCCCCATCGCGAGCTGCGGGAGTTCCGCGCCAGTAGCGCGGGCACGCCGGGCCGCAAGTATCTGCTGCTCTCGGTCGACGCCGACAGTGGCGTGGGCGAGCTGCACCCGGAGCCGTGGTTCGCGCGTCTCGACGGCCGCAAGCAGGCGGATCTGTGTGCCGACTGGCTCGAGCCTCTGGCGCTGGTCGTGGAGAGCGACGGCCTGAGCGAGCCTGTGGAAGACACCTCCGACGAGGTGATCGAGGACGGCAACGTCGTCGCCTTTCCCAGAAAATAGCCGGCGGCCGCGCGTCGTCGGTGTCGGGCCGCTGGCCGGGGCGAGGGCGCTCCCGGCGCCGGTTCGCGGCCTCGGGCGGCCCGGCTTTGCCTTGCGCTCCAGACAAACAGATCTGCGAACAAGAACACTAATCCGATGCTGTTCGGGGTGCCAAACTGACGGGCAAAGCTGCGCAAACGCGACGTTCTTAGATTGAGGAAGGCGATGCCAGGCCCTCTGGACGGCGTTCGTATCATCGACCTGACGACGATGATCTCCGGGCCGTTCGCGACCATGCTGCTCGGCGATCAGGGCGCCGACGTGATCAAGATCGAGCGGCCCGACGGCGGCGACCAGATGCGCCGTTACGGCTCGCGCAGCGGCGCCCTCACGGCCCCGTTCATCAACAACAACCGCAGCAAGCGCTCCGTCGCGGTCGATCTGAAGGCGCCGGAGGGTGTCGAGGTCGTCAGGCGGCTGTGCCGCGAAGCCGACGTGCTGGTCCAGAACTTCCGGCCGGGCGTGGTCGAGAAGCTCGGGCTGGGAGAGGCCGACCTGCGCGCCGTGCGGCCGGATCTGATCTACGTCTCCATATCCGGGTTCGGCGAGCGCGGGCCGCTCGCCCACAAGCCGGCCTACGATCCGATCATCCAGGCCGTGACCGGGCTGGCCTCGATCCAGGGCGGCTCGGACGAGGCGCGGCCGAGGATGGTGCGGGCCATGCTGCCCGACAAGATCGCGGCCCTGACCGTGGCCCAGGCGGTCTCGTCCGCGCTCTATGGGCGGGCGACGACCGGGGAGGGGCAGCATGTCCGGCTTTCGATGCTCGACGCCGTGCTGGGCTTCCTGTGGTCCGGCGAGATGGACGGCCACACCTTCGTCGGGCGCGAGGTGCAGGGACCGGAGGGCTTCAGCCCGTTCGATCTGGTGTTCGAGACCGGCGACGGCTATGTCTGCGTTGCGACGGTGACCGACGACCAGTTCACCGGCTTCGCCCGCGCCGTCGGCCATCCCGAATGGCTGGAGGATGATCGCTTCAACACGCCGGCGGCGCGCGAGCAGAACCGCACCGAGCGGCTGGAGCTGATGCAGGACGCCCTGCGGACGGGAACCACGGCCGAGTGGATCGAGCGTCTGGAAGCCGCCGACGTGCCCTGCGGCCCGATCCTCAACCGGCGCGAGCTGGTGCGCCACCCGCATCTCGACGAGGCCGGGTCCATGATCGAGTACGATCACGCCAATGCCGGGCGTCTGCGCCAGGCCCGCCACCCCGCGCGTTTCGAGGGCACGCCCGCCGAGGTTCGGCGCGAGCCGCCGCTGCTCGGCCAGCACACCGACGAGGTGCTGGCCGCCGCCGGCTTCTCCGAGGACGAGCTGATGGCGCTTCGGCGCGACGGCGTGATCGCCTGACCGGCCGGGCCTGGTCCCCGGTCCTTACGCTTGACCCGGCAATGACGATGGTTGGGTCAGGGCTGCGCTCAAATCCCGGACACCACTGTGCTTTCGCAGGAATGACGGGAGAGGGTGACTTGGACAATAGGGGTCTGATCCCTAATCCCTGACCCGGACGAGGCTCAGTGTGCCATCAGGACGGGGATCTTGGACGTGCTCAGGATGTGGCTGGTGGCGCCGCCGAAGATCATTTGCCTGAGCCGGCTCTGGGTGTAGGCGCCCTTCACCAGCAGGTCGGCGCCGGCCTTGTCGGCTTCCGCCAGGATGGCCTCGCCGGTGGTAAGGCTGCCCGGCCGCACGGTGTTGGCTTCCGCCGCGATGCCGGCGCGGCAGAGCGTGCGCTCCACGTCGCCCGCATCGGGCCCGGCCACCATGCCGCCTTCGACGGAGAGCACCACCACGCGGCTGGCGCGGGTCAGGAAGGGATGCGCCATGGTGACGGCGCGGGCGCTTTCGGTGCTGCCGTTCCAGGCGATCATCACCACCTCGCCGAGCTTTGCGGGCGCCTCCGGCGGGGTCACCAGGATCGGGTGGCCGCTCTCGAACAGGATGGTCTCCAGGAGCGCCGAGCGCGGCATCGACGCCTCCGGCGAGGGCTGCGCCAGGACCGTCACGTCGTAGAGCCAGGCGAGCTGGCCGATGGCGTCGAGACCGGGCACGGCGTCGCCGAGCCAGTCCGCCGTGGGCTGCTCCGACGGCTTCTTCGGATCGCCCCAGGCCACGTCGCGCTGGCGCATGAAATCGCGGAAGGCGGACTGGGCGCGCTGCGCCCGCTCCTCGTCGTCCCGCTGCCACTGGTCGAGCGCGATCGGCGAGACGCCGTCGCCGTAGAAATAGACGTCCGCGGCGGGCCGCGGCGCCACGCCGTCGATATGCGCGCCGAACGGCTTGGCCGCCAGCAGGGTCGTCTCCAGCTGCGCCGGCAGGTCGGCGCCGTCCTCAACGGGAACCAGAATGGATTTCATGTGCACCTCCGCTCCGGATTGCGATCATAGCGCATTGCGCGGCGATGGTGAGCCGTCGGATGCGCCTTGGATGGGCGATGCGAAGCTTCGCCGCAGGGAGGCCCGATGAGATCCGGCCCGGCGCCAGAAGACCGTTGCTGGCGCCGCACCTGATCTGGCAAGACGAAGGTGGGTGTCCCGCCGGTGGACAGCGACAGCGAGGAGTGGGTGTTGAGCATGGACTATAGGCAACTGGGCCGCAGCGGCCTCCGGGTCTCGAAGATCTGCCTCGGGACCATGATGTTCGGCGGCCGGACGGACGCCGCCGCCTCGAACGCGATCATGGCGCGGGCGCGGGAGCAGGGCGTCAACTTCCTGGATACCGCCGACGCCTACAACAAGGGCGAGTCGGAGCGGGTGATCGGCGCCGCCATCGCGGGTGAGCGGGACGCCTGGGTCGTCGCCACCAAGGCGGCCAACCCGATGGGCGACGGGCCGAACGAGCGTGGGCTCAGCCGCAAGTGGCTGATGCAGGCCTGCGAGGCGAGCTTGAGCCGCCTCGCCACCGACTACATCGACATCTACTACCTGCACAAGGAAGACCTGGAGACGCCCCTGGAGGAGACGCTGCGCGCGCTCGGCGACCTGATCCGCCAGGGCAAGATCCGCTATTTCGGGCTCTCCAACTACCGGGCCTGGCGGGTGGCCGAGATCTGCCGGCTCTGCGATGCCTTCGGCATGGACCGGCCGGTGGTGAGCCAACCCTATTACAACGCCCTGAACCGCATGCCCGAGGTGGAGCACCTGCCGGCCTGCGCCCATTACGGCCTCGGCGTCGTGCCCTACAGCCCGCTGGCCCGCGGCGTGCTGACCGCCAAATACGAGCCGGGGGCCGCCCCGCCCGCCGACACCCGCGCCGGGCAGCAGGACAAGCGCATGATGCAGACCGAATGGCGCGAGGAATCCCTGGTGATCGCGCGCCGGCTCCAGGAGCATGCCGAGGCGCGCGGCATCACCGCCGTCCAGTTCGCCGTCGCCTGGGTGCTCAACAACAGGCTGACGACGGCGGCGCTCGCCGGTCCGCGCACCATGGAGCAGTGGGAGGGGTATCTCGGCGGTCTCGACTACGCCTTCACGGCAGAGGACGAGGCGCTGGTCGACTCGCTGGTGACCGTCGGGCATCCGTCGACGCCGGGCTACAACGACCCGGCCTATCCGATCGAGGGGCGCCCGACATGGGCGTAGCCGGCGCCCGTATGGGAGCGCGCTGATGGACCCGCTCGACCTGCGCCCCATCGGCGAAACCGCGCTCGAGGTCACGGCGCTCGGCCTCGGCTGCGGCACGCTCGGCGACCCGAACGAGATCATCGACGAGGGCCGGGCGGACGCCACCCTGGCGGCGGCGCACGCGGCCGGCATCCGGCTCTTCGACACCGCGCCCTGGTACGGCAACACCAAGAGCGAGCACCGCACCGGCCATTACCTGCGAACGCGGCCGCGGGAGAGCTTCGCGCTCGCCACCAAGGTCGGCCGGGTCTATGGGCGGCCCGACGATCTCGCGGCCTTCAGGCGCTCGGCCCCGGCCGCGCGCTGGGTCGGCGGGCTGCCCTTCGAGCTGCGCTTCGACTATTCGGGCGACGGCGTGCGGCGGTCCTACGAGGACAGCCTGATGCGGCTCGGCCTCGAGCGCGTCGATGCGCTCGCCATCCACGATCTCGACCGCAAGTTCCACGACGAGGAGGGGGTGGAGGCCGGGCTGCGACAGCTCGAGAGCGACGGCGGCTGGTCCGCGCTCCAGGCCCTGAAGGACAGGGGCGAGATCCAGGCCATCGGCGCCGGCATCAACTTCGTCGGGCTGATCCCCCGCTTTCTGGAGCGCTTCGAGCTGGACTATGTCCTGGTGGCCATGCCCTACACGCTGCTCGACCAGCCGGCGCTGGACGCGGAGCTGCAGCTCTGCCTCGACCGCAAGGTGAGCGTCGTCGTCGGGGCCGTCTTCGCCTCGGGTATCCTGGCGACGGGCGCCGTCCCGGGCGCGCTCTACGGCTACTCGGCGGCGGAGCCGGAGGTCGCGGAGAAGGTGCGGGGCATGTCCGCCGTTTGCGCGCGTCACGGCGTGTCGCTCGCCGCCGCCGCGCTGCAGTTCCCCTTCGGCCATCCGGCGGTCGCCGCGGTCATTCCCGGCGCCAACGCGCCCGACCAGGTGCAGCAGAACCTGGAGGCCATGCGCGCAGAGATCCCGGCCGCCTTCTGGGACGAGCTGAAGAGCGAGGGACTCTTGCGACAGGACGCGCCGGTGCCGGCGGCCTGAGAGGATCGTGGCGTTTGGGCATTGCGGGCGGGAGGGGTACGATCGGGCGATAACACAATGAGACACCGGCGCGGCCCAGGTCAGTGCCGGGTCGAGACATTTGGGAGGAAGCCATGAAAGGCGTCGTCTTTACCGGAAACCGCGAGGTGGAGCTGCAGGAGTTCCCCGATCCCACGCCCGAAGCCGGCGAGGTGGTCATCCAGATCAAGGCCTCGGGCATGTGCGGGAGCGATCTGCACATCTACCGGTCGGAGGGCGGCGGCCCGGCCATGGCCGCCGCGCTCGGCCTTGGCGGCGAGGGGGTGGCCGTGATCGGCGGGCACGAGCCTTGCGGCGTGGTGGTGGCGCGGGCCCCGGACGTGCCCGAGAAGATGGCGCCCATGGACGCCCGCGTCATGGTGCACCATTACGACGGCTGCCGCGTCTGCCCGTCCTGTCGGCAGGGCTGGACCCAGCTCTGCCCGGAGGGCTCGACCGTCTACGGCATCACCGGGCACGGGGCGCATGCGCCCTATATGAAAGTGCCGGCGAACACGCTGCTCCCGCTGCCCGAGGCCCTGTCCTTCGAGGAGGGCGCCTCCATCTCCTGCGGCACGGGCACGGCCTTCGGGGCGCTCAGGCGCATGGAGATGCCGGGCGGCTCCACGCTCGCCGTCTTCGGCCAGGGGCCGGTGGGCTTGAGCGCGACCATGCTGGCCAAGGCCATGGGCGCCCGCGTCATCGCCGTCGACATCGCGCCCGAGCGCCTGGCGCTCGCCCAGGAGTTCGGCGCGGATGGCTTCATCAACGCCCAGGACGGGCCGCCCGAGCAGGCCATCATGGAGCTGACCCAGGGCGCCGGCGTGGATTACGCGGTGGAGTGCAGCGGCCATCCGGACGCCCGCGTCGCCGCCGTGCGCTCCACCAAGACCTGGGGCACGGTCTGCTATGTGGGCGAGGGCCAGACGGTGACGCTGGACGTCAGCCCCGACATGCTGCGCCGGCAGCTCACCCTGATCGGCTCCTGGACCTTCAACACCATCGGCCAGCACGACTGCGCCACGTTCGTGGCCGAGCGGGAGGTGCCGCTGTCGCGGCTGATCACCGACCATTTTTCTCTTGAGCAGGCGCCGGAGGCCTACCGCCAGTTCGACACCCAGACCACCGGCAAGGGCATGTTCACCCCGTAAGGGCGCCGTCGCCGGCAACGCTGCGGATCCGAGAGGCCGGCGACATCGCGGCGGATCCTTCTCCGTCATTGGGCCGGCCCCTGTTTCCCTCGCAAAAGCCCGAGGCTACCGGGTTGCCCGGTCAAGCCGGGCAACGACGCCCGAGGGGCGGAGCCGCCGACGCCGGAGCACCAGTCAGGCGACCGGTCCGAGCCGGCGGTCGGCTTGTGCGGTGCCGGCCGGCAGGTCGAGGCTGATACGCCTGAAGCGGGCGCCGCAGACCGGCCGACCGCGCAAGACTCCCCTTCATATCGAGACGCCGTGAGACCTCCGGGCCGGCCACTCGACCCGCGTCTGCGGGCCGGGCGGCTGGACAGGAGGGAGAGAGTTTGGTAGTCGAGTCATCCATTCTTTTGGAATACGGAATACCAAAATGATGGCAAAGCTCGAAACGGCACAGGTGCCCAGCGCCAGCGAGACCGTCTATCAGAGCCTGGTCCGTGCCATCGTCGAATGCCGGCTCGCGCCGGACGAGTCGTTGAGCGACCGGGAGCTGGCGCTGCAGCTGGGCGTCAGCCGGACGCCGGTGCGGGAGGCGTTTCATCAGCTCGAGGCCGCCGGTCTGGTGCGACGCCGCGGCCGCATCGGCTGGGCGGTGGCGGGCTTCGATCGGCGGGATGTTCAGGAGCTGATCGAGCTGCGCACCGTTCTCGAGGCGGCGGGCATTGCCCGGGTGGTTACCTGGGACGACGATCGGCTGGCCCGACTGGCCGGCCTGTTCGACGCCTTCACGCTGCCGATGAGCAAGGCGGCGATCGCCCGTTACCTGAAGAGCGACCACGAGCTCCATCTCGCCTTCATCAACGCCACGGACAATCGTCGTTTCATCGACATCTATCGCTATGTCGAATGGCATATCGAGCGCGTTCGCCACTTCGTCTCCTACCGGGTCGACCGCCGCGTCGACCAGAGCCTGGGCGAGCACCTGCGCATCTGCCGCGCTCTTCAGGCGCGGGATGCGCCGGCGGCGACCCAGGCGCTGACGGAGCATCTGGCCAACCTGAAGCGGAGCTTTCAGGACCTGCTCGAGCAGACTTTTGCCGCGGCTTCAGCAAAGGAGGACGAGTGAGCTACCCGCCGCGTGCCAGTCTGCGCGCGGCACAAACCAAAAAAGATCAACCACAGTGGAGGAAAACGTGAACAAGCATCTCGGAGGGTTCCTGATAGCCGTCGCCCTGGCGGTGGGCATTGCAGCCACCTCGGCGCAGGCGAAAACCAAGCTGCGCCTGGCGGTGGGCGACCCGATCGGCTCGGCCGTCGGTCTGACCGCCCAGGACTTTGCCAAACGGGTCGATGCCGCCACCGGCGGCAAGGTCGCAATAGAGGTGTTCGCCGACGGCGTCCTCTTCGGCGGCGACCAGAACGCGGCCGTCAACATGCTGCAAAACGGCGTGCTGGACGCCGTCATCCTGTCGACCTCGGTCTATGCGTCTTTCGACTCCTGCATGAACGCCATCAGCCTGCCCTATCTCTTCAGGGACTACGATCAGTTCGCGGCCTATCTCAAGGGCGAGCCCGGCCGGAAGCTGCTGGCCTCCCTCGACCGTCTCAACACGCGGGGGCTGGCGCTGATGATCCGCACCTTCCGCCACGTGACCAATTCGAAGCGCCCGATCGTCGAGCCCGACGACCTGAAAGGGCTGAAGCTGCGCGTCCCCAACAACAAGCTCTGGGTCGAGTTCTTCGGTCCGCTCGGCGCCAACCCGACGCCTATGGACTTCAAGGAGGTCTATACCGCCCTGCAGCTCCGCACCATCGACGGTCAGGAGAACCCGGTCGAGGTGCCCTTGGCGAACAAGTTCTACGAGGTGCAGAGCTACATCTCGCTCACCGGCCATCTGTCGGATGGCTACATTCTCGCCATGAACAAGGGTAAGTGGAACACGCTCGATGCGGGGACCCAGGAGGCCCTGGGCAAGGCGGCGCTCGAAACCGCCGACTTCAAGTTCAATCACGACATCGCCGAGGAAAACCGCATCGTCGCCGAGCTCGAGAAGAAGGGCATGCGTGTCAATCGGCTGAGCCCCGAGCAACGCGCCGCTTTCCGGACCAAGGCGCTCGGCCTCTACCCCAACTTCGAGGCGCTGATCGGGGCGGAGTGCATGGCGGAGGCCATCAAGTTCGCCGAGACGAACTAGAGCCCTCGACCGTGACGGGCGAGCGGGCCGAAAAGGAGGCCGTGTCGCCGGCCCAGACGACCGGCGACACGGCAGCGCGCTGCAAGGCCGAGAGGCGCCCTTCGGCGCCGTCGCAGGACGGCCTGCCCGGTGCGCGCAAGAGCCTGCTATGGCGCGGGGTGGATGCGGCGGTGCTGCTCGGCGTCAGCGGGATGCTGCTGTGCGTCACCCTGCAGGTTCTCTCGCGCCTGCAGGCGCAGTCGCTGCCCTGGACCGAGGAGGTGACCCGCTATCTGTTCATCTGGACCACGTTCTTCGGCATGGCGGCCGGCTTCCGTTCGGTGGAGCACACGCGGATCACGCTGCTGCTGACGGCCCTGCCGAGATCGCTGCGTCGAGTGTCGCCGTATCTCTACTTCGCAGCCGGCGTGCTGTTCTTCTGCATCGTCGGTTACACCGGCGCGGAGCTCGTCGTCCAGCAGTACAGGAGCGGGGAGAGCTCGCCGGCCCTGGGTCTCGGGTTGTTCCTCGTCACCGCCGCCGTCGTCGCCGGCGCGGCGCTGTCGGTCCTGGCCCATTTCGAGACGCTCTTCGTCGACCGCGCCGCGCGCGACCGTCTCGGCCTCGAGGACAGCGCGGAATGAGCTGGCTTCTCCTTGGGATTTTCTTCGCCCTGGCTGCCGCCGGCGTGCCGGTCGCGGTCTCGCTGGGCCTCGCCTCGGCGGCGATCCTGGTGATCTACGATCTGCCGCTGTCGGTGGTGTCGCAGTTCATGTACACCTCGATGAACAGCTTTCTCCTGGTCGCCGTGCCGTTGTTCATTCTCACGGGCAGCGTCATGGGCCATTCGGGCGTGTCCGACCGCATCTTCTCGGCCGCCAACAGCCTGGTCGGTCGCTGGCGCGGCGGCCTGGGCCAGGTCAACATTCTCGCCAGCATGATCTTCGGCGGCATCTCCGGGTCGTCGGTGGCCGATGTCAGCGGCCTCGGGCCCTTGGAGATCCAGGCCATGACCACGCATAACTACCCGCGCCCCTACGCCGCCGCCCTGACCATGGTGACCGCGACGCTCGCATCGGTGGTGCCGCCCAGCATCCTGATGATCATCGCCGCGGCAACGGCCGAGCAATCCGTGGGCGCGGCTCTGGCGGGCGGGCTCGGGCCGGCGGTGGTCCTCCTCGTTCTGTTCGCCGCCACCAACTACGTCCTCTCGGTGCGGCGCGGATACGGAGACGTCTCCGTCACCGCAGCGAGAGAAGCGTTCAGAAAGATCCTGGTCGCGATACCGGCACTGGGCGCCCCGGTGATCATTCTCGGCGGTATCTTCGGCGGCATCGTAACGCCGACGGAGGCGGCCGGCCTGGCCGTCCTCTATACCCTGCTCGTCGGCGCGCTCTTCTATCGCGAGCTGAGCTGGGCGCGGCTGCCGGCCCTGATCACCCGGGCGGGGATCACCACGGGGACCATCCTGTTCATCGCGATGGCGGCGTCGGTGGCCACCTTCATCTTCACCATCGACGGCCTTCCGGTGCAGGTGAGCACGGCGATCCTCTCGATCTCCGACAACCCTGCCGTGATCATGCTGCTGCTCGGCCTCGTCTTCGTCGTCGTCGGCATGTTCATGGACATCATTGCCGCGATCCTGATCCTGACACCGGTGCTGATGCCGACGGCGCTTTCGGTCGGCATCGACCCGATCCATTTTGTCGTCTTCCTCGTCACCGCGCTCTCGATCGGCCTGTCGACGCCGCCTGTCGGCGTCTGCCTCTTCGCCACCGCGCATGTCTCGGGCCTGCGCGTGGAGGCCATCGTCAAGGCGGCGCTTCCCTATTATCTCGTCATGCTGGCGACCCTCGCGCTGGTCGCGCTCTTGCCCGACCTGGTCACCTGGCCGGTCGCGCTGTTCATGTAGGCGTTCCGGCTGCAGCGAAAGCACGTGACCACTCCAACCGGGCCTCCGGCACCCGGTCGGCTTGGCACGTTCTCGGAATGCCCAGGGATGTCGCTGTCATCCCACCCCATTCCCCCGTGAAGGGAGGCGAATGGTCGTCCAAGCGGATGGAGGTGGCGGCGTCCCGGCTACTCTGCGGTCCAGCCGCCGTCGATCAGGAGGGAGGCGCCGGTGATCAGGGCGGCGGCGTCGGAGGCGAGAAAGACGATCGACCCCATGATGTCCTCGACTTGACCGAGGCGGCCGAGCTTGATCTTGGTGAGGATCTGCTCCTTGAAGCCGGGGTCCTCCAGGAAGGGCTCGGTCATGGGCGTGACGATGAAGGTGGGGCAGATGGCGTTGACGCGGATGCCGTGGGGCGCGAGCTCGATGGCCATGGCCTTGTTGAAGCCTTCGACCGCGAACTTGGAGGCGCAATAGACGGTGCGCTTGGCGCCGCCCACATGGCCCATCTGAGAGGACAGGTTGACGATGGCGCCGGGCTTGCCGGCCGCGATCAGGCCGTCGGCCACGGCCTGGGCGACGAAATAGGCCCCGCGCACGTTGAGATCCATGACCGTGTCGTAGTCGGCGCGGGTCATGTCGGAGAGCGTCTTCGGGATGTTGGTGCCGGCGTTGTTCACCAGGATGTCGAAGGGGCCGGCCTCCAGGATCGCCGCGCGGGCCGCATCCGTGTCGAGGACGTCGAGGGTCATGACCGCGGCTTGGCCGCCGGCGGCGCGGATGGCCTCGGCGCCGGCCTCGATGTCCGGGGCCGTGCGGGCCGCGAGGGTCACATGAGCGCCGGCCTCGGCCAGTGCCGCGGCGGCAGCACGGCCGATGCCGCGGCTGGCGCCCGTCACCAGCGCCCGGCGGCCGTCGAGGCGGAACGAGGGCGTTTTCGGCAGGTCCATGGCGCGCCTCCTACTCGGCGGCCGCGGCGTAGGGGACGTTGCGTCCGCCATAGCGCCGGACGCGCACATTGGCCTGCTCGGCATGGCCGGAGAAGCCTTCGAGCAAACAGAGGCGCGAGCAGTAGGACCCGATCAGCGCGCTGGCCTCGTCGGTCAGCACCTTCTGGTAGGTGCAGGTTTTCATGAACTTGCCGACCCAGAGGCCGCCCGTGTAGCGGGCCGCGGTGCGCGTCGGCAGGGTGTGGTTGGTGCCGATCACCTTGTCGCCATAGGCGACATTGGTGCGGGGGCCGAGGAAGAGGGCGCCGTAGTTGGTCATGTTGTCGAGGAAATAGTCCGGGTCCTCGGTCAGGATGGTGACGTGCTCGAAGGCCAGCCGGTCGGCCTCCGCGACCATCTCTTGGGCGTTCTCGCAGACGATCACCTGGCCGTAGCTCTCCCAGGCCTCGCGTGCCACGTCGGCGGTCGGCAGCATGCCGAGCAGGCGCTCGATCTCGTCCATGGTCGCCCGCGCCAGGGTCTCGGAGGCGGTCACCAGGACGGCCGGGGAGGTGGGGCCGTGCTCGGCCTGTCCGAGCAGGTCCGTGGCGCAGAGCTCGGCGTCGGCGCTGTCGTCGGCGACCACCAGCGTCTCGGTGGGGCCGGCGAAGAGGTCGATGCCGACGCGGCCGAAGAGCTGGCGCTTGGCCTCCGCCACATACATGTTGCCGGGCCCGACCAGCATGTCCACCGGCGCGACCGTCTCGGTGCCGAGCGCCATGGCGGCCACCGCCTGCACGCCGCCGAGCACCAGGATCTCGTCGGCGCCGCCCAGATGCATGGCCGCCACGATGGCTGGATGCGGGCCGCCCTGGTGCGGCGGCGCGGTCGCCACCACGCGCTTGACGCCGGCGACCTTGGCCGTGACCACGCTCATATGGGCCGAGGCCACCATGGGATACTTGCCGCCCGGCACGTAGCAGCCGATGCTGTTCACGGGGATGTTGCGATGGCCGAGGACGACGCCGGGGAGCGTCTCCACCTCCAGGTCC
>JAKSBI010000633.1 GCA_022361215.1 Hyphomicrobiales bacterium
AGGTGACGGCCGACAACCCGCTCGACGGTCTCGACGGGCGCGTCCTCCTGATGAACCGCCTGGGCGATGCGCTCGAAGCGAGCCCCGCCTATTTCGGAGCGGAGGCGCCGCGCGTCGGCCATCTCTTCGACCATCTCGCCCAACTGTACCCGGCGGGCCTTTCGGCCGCGCGGCTGCTGGAGGTGGTGCTGGACGCCTTCGGCGCGATCTGGCCGGGGCGGCTCAGCCTCGGCGGCGTCAATCTCGGCGACACCTGGCGGCATCCGGCCCTCGTGACCCCGGACGAGACGAGCGGCCTCGTCCCCTTCCACAAGCTCTCGCAATGGCTGACCTACTCGCTGATCGAGCCCTTGGCCGAGGCCGGCCTGCCGGTCACCGATCTCGACGGCCTGACCGGGCTGGCGGAGTACCGCAATGGCGGGCTTTTCGTGGACACCGGCGTCCTCGTGCCGCGCGAGGCGCGCACTCTTGAGGCCGCGTTCGTGCCCGGCGACGAGGTGATCGTCGAGTGGCGCGCGCTCACCGTCGCCTTGCTCGACCGGCTCGCGGAGCGGGTCCGGGCCAGGCTCGGCCGTACGGCCGACACCCTGCCGCTCGCCAGCGTGCTCGAAGGCGGGACCTGGTCCGCCGGCCGCCGCATCGCCGCCGAGCGGCGCCCGGGCGGGCCGCCGCCCATCGCCATCGAAAGCGATGGCTCCGTGTTTTGATGGAACATCGCGTAGGAGAAAGGAACCTCATGTCGGACATGGTCAGGGTCGTCGACCACCCGTTGGTCCAGCACAAGCTTACGCTGATGCGCGAGCGCGGTACGCCCTCGGCGGTGTTCCGGCAGCTCCTGCGCGAGATCAGCTTCCTGCTCGCCTACGAGGTGCTGCGCGACCTGCCGACCGCCAGCAAGACCATCGAGACGCCGATTGCCGAGATGCAGGCGCCCGTGCTCTCCGGCAAGAAGCTGGTGCTGGTCTCGATCCTGCGCGCCGGGAACGGTCTGCTGGACGGCATGCTGGACCTGATCCCGTCGGCGCGCGTCGGCCATATCGGCCTCTACCGGGATCCGGAGACGCTGGCGGCGGTGGAGTACTATCTGAAGCTGCCGGACCATATCTGCGAGCGGCCGGTGATCGCCGTCGACCCCATGCTGGCCACCGGCAACTCGGCCTCCGCGGCCATCGGCCGGCTGAAGCAGGCGGGCGCCAGGGATATCAAGTTCGCCTGCCTGCTGGCGGCGCCCGAGGGCATCGCGGCCGTCGGCAAGGCGCATCCGGACGTGCACGTCTACACCGCCGCCATCGACAGCCACCTGGACGATCACGGCTACATCGTGCCCGGCCTCGGCGACGCCGGCGACAGGATGTACGGCACCAAGTAGCTTGGGGCCCAGGGTCTCGATATGGCGATCACCAAAGAGCAGTCCTCGACGCAAGACCCGGAGGGCGGGTTCCCGCCCGGCTTCGAGGACCAGCCCGGCGTCCGCGAGGCGCTGCGGGCCATCGACGCGGAGGCGCCCGTCGTCTTCGTGCTGGGGCGCGCCGGCACCGGCAAGACCACCTTCGTCCGCTACCTGAAGGAGCGGCACGAGACCAAGCGGCAGGTGGTGCTGGCGCCGACAGGCGTCGCGGCGCTCAACGCCAGGGGCCAGACCATCCACTCCTTCTTCTGGCTGCCGCCCCGCCTGCTGCTGCCCGAGGAGCTGAAGCCCGGCCGCACGCGCCGGCTCTGGCGCGAGATCGGGCGGGTTATCGTCGACGAGATCTCCATGGTGCGCGTCGACGTGATCGACGCCATCGACCTGGTGCTGCGGCGCGCGCGGGAGAGCACGGAGCCCTTCGGCGGGGTGCAGATGGTCTTCGTCGGGGACTTCCTGCAGCTTCCGCCGGTGACGCCCGCGGCCGAGGCGGAGATGCTGTTCCACATGGGCTACGAGTCGCCCTTCGCCTTCAGCGCGCGGGCGCTCGAGACCGCCGATCCGGACGTCGTTCGCCTCGAGACCATCCATCGCCAGGCCGACCCGGAGTTCATCGATCTGCTGGGCCGGCTGCGCGACAACGAGGATGTGGAGGGTGCGCTGGCCACCCTCAACGCGGCTTGCGTGCGCGCCCATCGGCCCGCGGCCCAGCCGATGCTGCTCTGCGGCACCAACGCTCGCGCCGACCGCTACAACGCCCAGGGCCTCGCGGCCATCGCCGATGAGCCGGTCACCTATGAGGGGCGCGGCAGCGGCAGCTTCGACCGGCAGCGCGACCGGCTGCCGGTGCCGGAGACGCTGGTGCTGAAGCCCGGCGCGCGCGTCATGGCCGTGAAGAACGATCTCCAGGGCCGCTGGGTCAACGGCTCCCTCGGCACCGTCGCGCACTTGCAGCCCGACAGCGTCGGCGTCCGCCTCGACGACGGCGGGCGGCTGGTCGATATCGAGCGCCGGACCTGGGACAAGATCCAGTATAGCTGGGACGAAAAGGCCAAGCGCGTCGCCAGCGAGGCCGTCGGCAGCTATGCGCAGATCCCGCTCATCCTGGCCTGGGCCGCCACCATCCACAAAGCCCAGGGATTGACCCTCGACGACGTGCGCATCGATCTGGAGCGGGGCGCCTTCGCCTCGGGTCAGGCCTATGTGGCGCTGTCCCGGGCGCGCTCCCTCGACGGGCTGTCGCTCACCCGCCCGCTGCGGCCGAGCGACGTCCTCGTCGACCCGGTGCTGGCCGAGTTCGACCGCCACAGCCAATAGGCCCCTCGAAAAAGGACCCAGCCTGCAGGGAGGCTGGGTCCGGGGTGCGTTCGAACGCGGTGCGCCAGGTGGGGTATCGGCGCATGCCGGGCAACGGTCCTTCGGCTGGACGGGGGGCACTGCCGATGCACGGAAACGCTGCCCGCTCGTCCCGCGGCCGCCTGGGGGAGTGCCAGGGCAACCACAGGGAACGTGGCCCTTTTGCCACACATGTGGCGAAGCTGCCTTGATCTAGGCCAAAAAATGGCGGCAGGTAAGGCTGTATATATGGTGATTTCCTGCAACAGGCATTGTTCCCCTCCCGCTAGAGCATGTCTCCCGAAAGTGGATACCGGTTTCGGGACAAAAGACATGCTTCAACAAAGACCTAGAGCAATGGCGCGAATCAGAATGATCGCGACAGGCTCTAGGGGGGCGATGCCGGCCCTGCCGTGTGGCCCCGTATCTTGGCGTGCGTCCGCAAGCGTCTGATTTGACGGCGATCAATGGGCGGCCGGGCAGGCGCTCTATGCTGTGCGCAAGCATGACGTTTGAGACGGGCGTGGACGAGCCATCGGATGAGCCTTGCAACGGTGCGCATTGCCACCTTCAACCTCGAGGATCTCGACGACCGGCCGGAGCGGGGCGCCGGCCTTGAGGCGCGCATCGCGCTGCTGCGGCCCCAGCTCGAGCGCGTCAGGGCCGACATTCTCTGCCTGCAGGAGGTCAATGGGCAGCGACGGCAGACCGGCGGGGACCGGGAGCTTCTGGCCCTGAACCGGCTGCTTGCCGAGACGCCCTACGCGTCCTTCCATCGCGTGCACAGCGTCGCCGGGGAGACGGGCGAGCTTGCCGACAAGCACAATCTCGTCGTGCTCAGCCGATGGCCCATCGACGCGTTCGAGCAGCTTCGCCACGACCTTGTCGATGCGCCGGGCTATCGTCCCACGACGGCCCTGCCGCCGGAGGCCGAGCCACGGGCGGTCGAGTGGGATCGTCCCATCCTTCATGCGGTGGTCGCGACCGCGGCGGACGAGCGCCTGCATGTGATCAATCTGCATCTGCGCGCGCCGCTGGCGGCGCCGGTCGCGGGCCAGAAGCTCGGGCCGTTCTGCTGGAACAGCGCGTCCGGCTGGGCCGAGGGCTTCTATATCGCCATGCTCAAGCGCAGCGGTCAGGCGCTGGAGGCGAGATTGCTCATCGACCGGATCTTCGAGCGGGAGCCCGAGGCGCGGATCGTGGTCTGCGGCGACTTCAACGCGGAGGAGCGCGAGGTGCCGCTGCGCATCGTCTGCGCCGACGTGGCCGACACCGGCAACGGGCGTCTCGCCGGCCGCTCGCTCGTGCCGCTGGAGCGGACGCTGCCGGAGGCGCGGCGCTTCTCGGTGATCCATTGCGGCCAGCGGCTGATGCTGGACCACATGCTCGTCTCCCGGTCGCTGCTGGCGCACTACCGCTCCTTGGAGGTTCACAACGAGGCGCTCGGCGACGGGCTCGTGGCCTACGCCACCGTCGACGGCCCGGTCGAGTCCTACCACGCGCCGGTCGTCGCCAGCTTCGAGATGGCGGCGCGCTAAAGCATGTCTCCCGAAAGTGGATACCGGTTTCGGGACAAAAGACA
>JAKSBI010000419.1 GCA_022361215.1 Hyphomicrobiales bacterium
CGCCCAGTAGGCGTCGTGACGCGCGGTCCAGAGCCGGTTGCGGTCCTCCGCCCGCTCGGCCCACTCGTAGTCGCCGCCGCCCTCCTCGGCCGCGATCTCGCGGAAGGTCTCGACCTGCTCGCGCGCGGCCTCGGGCGTGCCATGGAACTCGAGGAACAGCGTGGGCCGTTCGGCGAGCGTCAGGTTCGAATGGGCGTTGCAGGCCCGGATCTGCAGCGGGTCGAGCAGCTCGATGCGGGCAAGCCCGAGGCCGAGCTGGATGGCCATGATGGCCGCGTTGCACGCCCCCTCGACGGTCTCGAACGGGCAGACCGCGGCCAGGATGGTCTCGGGCGTGCCGTAGAGGCGGACCGTCAGCTCGGTGATGATGCCGAGCGTGCCTTCCGAGCCCACCAGGAGGTGCGTGAGGTCGTAGCCGGCCGACGACTTGCGGGCCCGCCGCGCCGTCTGCACGACCGAGCCGTCCGCCATCACCGCGGTCAGATTGAGCACGTTCTCGCGCATGGTGCCGTAGCGCACGGCGTTGGTGCCCGACGCCCGCGTCGCCGCCATGCCGCCGAGACTGGCGTCGGCCCCCGGATCGACGGGGAAGAACAGGCCGGTGTCGCGCAGATGCTCGTTGAGCTGCTTGCGCGTGACGCCCGCCTCGACCACGCAGTCGAGATCGGCCTCGTGCACCGCCAGAATCTTGTTCATATGCGAGAAATCGACGGAGATGCCGCCGAACGGCGCGTTCAGATGCCCTTCGAGCGAGGTGCCCGCGCCGAAGGCGATGACGGGCACGCGGTGCGCGCCGCACAGCCTGACGGTCTCGGCCACTTCGTCTGTCGAGACAGGGAACACCACCGCGTCCGGAGGCTGGTTGCCGATCCAGGTCAGGGTGTGGCCATGCTGCTCGCGCACGGCCCGGCTGGTCGAGAGCCGCTGGCCGAAACGCGCGGCGAGCGTCTCGACAACAGCCTCGACGGCCTCGGCCGGGGCGCGGTCCGGTTCTGGTGCCAGTAGAGCCGCCATGGCAGCCATGGTCCTCATATCAGCGAAGAGATCGAATTCACTCTAGCAAATCGACGGACTTGGCCGAAAGCCTGGACGGTCCTAACCTTAAGCGAATCGGCGCCAAAAAGGCCGCAATATGCGCAATTCGCAGGGTGGCGAAAACGACAGCAGCGAGGACGGGCCATCCGCGTCCCCCAATGAGCCCGCTCCGGGGCTCGGTGATTCGCCGGGCCGCGTCGCCGCCAGCGCGCTCGACTGGCTGCGGCACCTGTTCGTCGACCGTCTCGTCCCCAATTTCAAGACGTTTCTGAGCGAGCGCCAGCCGCTGACCTGGCTGCTGGCGCTGTTCATCGGCATCGGCGCCGCCTATCTGGCGATCCTGTTCCGGCTGGTCATCGGCTTCGTGCAGGTGCCCTGGCTCGGCACCACCAGCGAACGGGTCTACGAGGCGGCCTCGGGCCTGCCCTGGTGGGTGATCCTGCTGGCGCCGGCGGTGGGCGGCGTCGCGGTCGGGCTGCTGATCCAGTACGTGGTGCCCGGCAGGCGCGCCTATGGCGTCGCCGACGTGATCGAGGCGCGGGCGCTGCTCGGCTGCCGCATCCCGGCGAAGGTCGGCCTGACCAGCGCGCTGGTCTCCGCCATCTCGCTCGGCGCCGGCGCCAGCGCCGGCCGCGAGGGACCGGTCGTCCATCTGGGCGCCACCCTGGCAGCGGTGCTGGAGGACTATTTCAAGCTGCCCCATGCGGCGCGGCGCACGCTGCTCGCCTGCGGCGTGGCGGCCGCGGTCTCCGCCTCCTTCAACGCGCCCATCGCGGGCGTGCTGTTCGCCCACGAGGTGATCCTGGCGCATTACGCGCTCCGGGCCTTCGTGCCCATCGTCATCTCCAGCGTGGCGGCGACGGTGATCGCGCGCATTCATCTCGGCGACTTCCCGGCCTTCATCATCCCCGAGCACCAGATCACGTCCTATTGGGAGTTCCCGGCCTTCGCGCTGTTGGGGCTCACCTGCGCGGCGGTCGCCATCCTGTTCGAGTTCGGCATCGTCGCCGCCGACCGGGTGGCGCGGTCCATCGACGTGCCGCTCTGGACCCGGCCCGTCATCGGCGGCCTGATGATCGGCGCCATCGCCATCGTCTTTCCGCAGGTGCTCGGCGTCGGCTACGACGCCACCGACGCGGCGCTCAATCAGCAGTTCTCGCTCGGGCTGCTGTTCGCGCTGCTGGTGGCGAAGACGGCGGCCACGGCCATCACGATCGCCAGCCGCTTCGGCGGCGGCGTGTTCTCGCCCTCGCTCTATCTCGGCGCCATGACCGGCGGCGCCTTCGGCTTCATCGCCGCCGCCGCCTTCCCCGCGGCCGCCTCCAGCGACGGCCTCTATGCCATCGTCGGCATGGGCGCCGTGGCCGCGGCCGTGCTCGGCGCGCCGATCTCGACCACGGTGATCGTGTTCGAGCTGACGGGCGGATACGAGATGACCATCGCGCTGCTGCTCGCCGTCTCCATCTCCAACGGCCTGACCCAGGCCGTGCACGGGCAGAGCTTCTTCCACTGGCAGCTCTCGACCCGCGGCCTCTTTCTGCAGGAGGGCGCCCACAAGCACATCGTGCGCAGCCTGTGCGTGCGCGATTTCATGAAGCCGTGCGAGGCGGACGAGACGCCCGAGCCCATCGCTCCCGAAAGCGAGACCCCATGGCTGACCCCCGACGACACCGTCGAGGCGGCGCTCAGGGCCTTCGACATGTGCGGCGAGCACCGCATCGCCGTGGTCGACGCCAACGACACCAGCCGGGTCGTGGGCTGGGCCGACCAGGTGGCGGCGCTGAACGCCTTCAACGCCGCGCTGATCGAGGCCCATGAGGAGGAGCATCGCTAGCCCGGATATCTCACACTGGTGCCTCCGTCACGCCCGCACCAGTGTGAGATATCCGGGCTAGGGCCTGTTGAGGTTCACGTTGCCGTGTAGGTGGACCTTGAATAATAAAAACGCATGAAGGATGCTTCTCAATAACAAAATATTAGTCTAGGCTTCCGATCCGGACGACACCCGGACTCCCCGCCGAAGCTGTCGTCCGGACAAAAAGGTGCCGTAGCCAGGGCGGTCAGACCCCGGAACGGCACATGTTCCGACGTCAGGGAGGATGACATGACGCACCCACGGAGAGCTTTTCTCGGATGCTTGATTGCGGCCGCCGCGACCGTCGCCATGACGGCGCCGGGCCTGGCCGCGGAGCAGGGCCGGCCCGAGGTGATCTCGGTCGCGGGCAACAAGCCGGGGTCGGCCTCCCATGCCGAGGTCACGGCCATCGCGGATGCCGTCAGCAAGAGGTTCGGCACCAAGATCCGCGTCATCCCCGTGGGCAACGCCGTGGGCCGCGCCATCGCCTTGCAGAGCGGGAAGTCCAAGTTCTGGATGAGCTGCTCGGCCTATTACACGGCGTTCGAGGGCATCGGCGACTTCGGCGCGCAGCGATGGGGCCCGCAGGACATTCGCGTGCTCATCCTGGCCAATCGCCGGAACAATTTCTCGCTCGCCACCTCGAAGAAGAGCCCCGTCAAGACCATCGCCGACATCAAGGGTAAGCGCATGGCCTGGGTGGTCGGCAACTCCGGCATCAACATGCAGACCGAGGCCTATCTGGCCCATGGCGGCCTGACGCTGGACGACGTCAAGCTGGTCACGTTCCCGGGCTACGTGGCGAGCCTGCGCGGCCTCATCAGCGGGCAGACCGACGTTGTCATGGCGGCCAACAGCTCGTCCGCCACCCGCGAGATCGCGGCCTCGCCCGGCGGGTTGAGGTGGATCGACATTCCCTACGCCGACGCCGCCGGCTGGCAAGCGGTGCAGCGGCGCGCGCCCTTCGTCGCGCCGCTGACCATCACCGGCGGGCCGGGCCTGGACGAGGGCCAGTCGGCGGAGGTCGGCAGCTACCCCTGCCCCACCTTCGTCGCCTATGCCAAGGCCGGCGCCGAGGACGCCTACTGGATGACGAAGATGGTGGTGGAGAGCTGGGACGTCTACAAGACGGCCATCAAGTCGGCGCCCTATTGGCAGGTGGACGAGGCTCTGAAGTCGCGCTTCGCCGTGCCCTATCACGACGGCGCGGTGAAGTACTTCAAAGAGATCGGCAAGTGGACGGCCGAGATGGACGCCCATCAGCAGACCCTGCTGAAGCGCAGCGCGGTGCTTCGCGATGCCTTCGCCAAGGCCAAGGCCGGCTATTCCGGCAAGGCCGAGGCGTTCGGCGCCTACTGGACCGAAAAGAAGGCGGCGGCCCTGAAGGCCGCGGGCTTCTAGCGGGCCGGACTTGACCCGACGTCCGCGCGGACGTCCCGACATGCATCGGTGTCGCCATGAAACGTGAGCTCGGCCCCGTCTGGCGGACCGTGAGCACGCTGATCGGGCTCGCGATCATCGGGCTCGCCGTCAACTACATCTTCAACCTGGGGCTGTTCGGCCGGGTGATGCAGGAGAACTCCTATCTCTACGCCCTGCTCGCCCTGGCCTGCCTGCAGGTCTACATCCTCAATGCGCCGGGCGTGACGTTCCAGGCGCACGTGCCGTGGTACGACGTGGCTCTCGGCCTGACCGGCTTTACGGCCTGTCTCTATTTCGCCTGGCACGGGCTGCAAATCACGGCGGAAGGCTGGATGCTAAGCCCGCCGAACGACGGCGTCGTGTGGCTCTCGGTGGCGCTCTGCCTCATCGTCCTGGAGGCGCTGCGCCGGGTGGCCGGGCTGGCGATCTTCATCCTCTGCGCGCTGTTCGTGGTCTTCCCCATGGTCGCCGACAGGATGCCGGACTTTCTCTACGGCAACCCGTTCACCTTCCAGGAAGCCATGACCATGCATGTCCTGGATTCCCAGAGCCTGGTCGGCATCCCCATGCGCGTAACCGGCACCTTGCTGATCGGCTTCATCATCTTCGGCGTCGTGCTCAGCCGGACCGGCGGCGGCAGGTTCTTCCTGGATGCGGCCAGCGCGCTCATGGGCGGCTATCGGGGCGGCGCGGGCAAGATCGCCGTGGTCGCCAGCGCGCTCTTCGGGTCCATGAGCGGCAGCTCGGTCTCGAACGTCATCACCACCGGGTCCGTGACCATTCCCGCCATGAAGTCCAGCGGCTTCCGGCCCCATGTGGCCGGCGCCATCGAGGCCTGCGCGTCCACGGGCGGCATGTTGATGCCGCCGGTGATGGGCGCCGTCGCCTTCCTGATGGCGCAGTTCCTGAACATCCCCTATTTCGACGTCGTGGTCGCCGCCCTGCTGCCCTCGGCCCTCTACTATCTGGGCCTGCTGATCTTGCTGGACGTCTATGCGGTGCGCCACGGCATCGCGGGCGTGCCGGCGGACCGGATTCCGGACGCCCGCACCGTGCTGCGCGAAGGCTGGCCCTTCATCGGCTCGCTGGCGGTGCTGCTCTACTTTCTCTATCTGCGGCTCGAGGCCTTCGCGCCCTTCTGGGCCATCCTGTTCATCCTGGCCGCCGTGCTCGCTCTCGGCCGCTTTCCCGTCAAGCGACTGTGGGGCCTGGCCACGGACATCGCCGGCCCGGTCAGCGAGCTGATCGTGACGCTCGGGGCCGTCGGCTTCATCATCGGGGCGCTGAGCATGACGGGCGTCGGCACAGCGCTCTCGGGCGAGCTGGTCGGGCTCGCCGGCGACAACGCCTATCTGCTGCTGCTGATGGGCGCCGCCGCGAGCTTCATCCTGGGCATGGGGCTGACGGCCTCGGCCTGCTACATCTTCCTGGCGGTGGTGCTGGCGCCGGGGCTGGTGCAGCAGGGCTTCAACGAGATCGCCATCCACCTGTTTATTCTCTACTGGGCGATCATCTCCAACATCACGCCGCCGGTGGCGCTGGCCTGTTTCCCGGCCGCCAAGATCGCCGGAGCGTCCTACTTCCGGGTCGGGTTCAGAGCCGTCGGCTTCGGCTTCGCCTGCTATGTGGTGCCGTTCGCCTTCGTCCTGAACTCGGCGCTGGTTCTGCAGACCGGCGGCTGGCTGATGCTGCCCTACGCCCTCTTCGCCATTGCCGGCGTTGTTCTCGCCGCCTTCGGCATCGGCCAGTACCTGCCATTCGTCGGCCCCTTGCACAAAGCCGTGGCCGCGATCCTGACGGTCGGCGGCATCGTCATCCTCGGCGCGGTCGATTTCACCACCAAGCTCTGGACCCTCGCCGGCTTGGCCCTGCTGCTGGCCGCCGTGCGGCTGACGGGCATCGGCCAGGTCACCTGGGACGTCCCCGACACGGAGAAAGCGGAAGCATAGTCCATGAAGCTCGCGGTAGATATCGGCGGCACCTTTACCGACGTCGTGCTCGAAGGCCCGGACGGCAGCGCAAGCACCAAGGTGCTGACCACCCATGACGCGCCGGTGCGCGGCGTGCTGGAAGGCGTGCGGCAGCTCCTGGAGGAGACCGCCACGACGGCCGGCGACGTCGAGCTGGTCATCCACGGCACCACGCTGGCGACCAACGCGCTGATCGAGCGCAAGGGCGCCAGGACCGCCCTGATCGCCACCGAGGGCTTCCGGGACTCGCTCGAGATCGCCCATGAGCACCGTTTCGAGCAATACGATCTCTACATGGAGCGGCCGGAGCCGCTGGTGCCCCGGCACCTGCGCCTGACCGTGCCCGAGCGGGTCGCGGCGGACGGCAGCGTGCTGCTGCCGCCGGACGAGGACGCGGTCGAGGCGCTGGTGCCGACCTTGCGGCAGGCCGGGATCGAGTCCGTCGGCATCTGCTTCCTGCACAGCTACATCAATCCCGATCACGAGCGCCGCGTCGGCGAGATGCTGCAAGCCGCCATGCCGGAGCTGTCCGTCACGCTGTCGTCCCGCGTCTGCCCGGAGATCCGGGAGTACGAGCGCATGTCCACGACCTGCGCCAACGCCTACATCCAGCCCCTGATGGCCGGCTATCTGCACAAGCTGGAGGAGGGCCTGGCCGAGACCGGCCTGACCTGTCCCCTGCTCATGATGATGTCCAGCGGCGGCATCACGACGGTGCAGACCGCCGTCGCCCAGCCCATCCGGCTGATCGAATCGGGGCCCGCCGGCGGCGTCATCTTCAGCCAGAGCGTGGCCGCGGAATGCGGCGTCCGACAGGCGCTCTCCTTCGACATGGGCGGCACCACGGCCAAGCTGACGCTGATCGACGACCTGGTGCCGCAATACGGCCGCAGCATCGAGGTCGCCCGCCAGTACCGCTTCCTCAAGGGCAGCGGCCTGCCGATCCGCATCCCGGTCATCGACATGGTGGAGATCGGCGCCGGCGGCGGCTCCATCGCCCGCGTCGACGCCCTGAAGCGGATCACCATCGGTCCGGACAGCGCCGGCTCCACCCCCGGCCCCGCCTGCTACGGCCGCGGCGGCATAGCCCCGACCGTGACCGACGGCGACGTCATCCTCGGCGCGATCGATCCCGACAGCTTCGCGGGCGGCAAGATCGCGCTCGACCGCGACACCGCCGAGGCCGCCATCGACGCCGCGGTCGGGTCCCAGCTCGGGCTGGACACCGTCATCGCCGCTGCCGGCATCTCGGAGATCGTCGACGAGACCATGGCCAGCGCCGCCCGCGTGCACGCCGTCGAGCACGGCAAGGACACGGCCGAGCGCACCCTCATCGCCATGGGCGGCGCGGCGCCCCTGCACTGCGCGCGGCTGGCGGAAAAGCTCGACATCGACCGCATCATCGTGCCGGTCGGCGCCGGCGTCGGCTCGGCCCACGGCTTCCTGCGCGCGCCGATCTCCTACGAGGTCGTCCGCACGCGGCTCAGCCGGCTCGACCAGGTCGACCCTCATGCGCTCTCGGCCATGTTCGACGGCATGCATGCGGAAGCGGAAGCCGTGGTCCGCCTCGGCGCGCCCGATGCCCCCCTGGTCGAGACCCGCGAAGCCTTCATGCGCTACCGCGGCCAGGGCCACGAGATCGCCGTGCCCCTGCCGGTGCGGGACTACGACGCCTGCATCGGGGACGAGCTGCGCCAGTGGTTCGAGACGCAGTATGCGCGGGTCTTCGGCCGCGTCGTGCCGGGGCTCGAGGTGGAGGCGCTGACCTGGGCCCTGACGCTCTCGACCGAGCAGGCGCCGGCCGAGCCGGACCCGCCGCCCACGTCCAACGGGCAAGCCGCCGCGGCCGGCCGGCGCAGCCTGTTCGATCCCGGCAGCGAGCGCGCCGTCGAGGCCGCCGTCTACGACCGCTCGGCGATGACGCCCGGCTGCGACGTCGAGGGTCCGGCGGTGATCGTGGAGGCGGAGACGGCGACGGTCGTACCCTCCGGCTTTCGCGTGGTCGTCAGCGCGCGCGGGCACCTGATCCTGACGCGCCAGCCGCAATCGGCATGAGGAGAGACCTGTGAGCAACGCCGCCATGCGCGACATCCGACAGCAGGTGATGTGGAACCGGCTGCTGTCCGTGGTCGAGGAGCAGGCCCAGACCCTGATCCGGACCTCGTTCAGCACCTCGGCCCGCGAGGCCGGGGACGTCTCCGCCGGCGTGTTCGACCTGGACGGCCGCATGCTGGCCCAGGCCGTCACCGGCACGGCGGGACACGTCAACTCCATGGCCCGCGCCGTGAAGCACTTCCTGGACGAGTTCCCGGCCGACACCATGCGGCCCGGCGACGTCTACGTGACCAACGACCCCTGGAAGGGCACCGGCCACCTGCACGACATCACCATGGTGTCGCCGACCTTCATGGGCGAGCGCATGGTGGCCCTGTTCGCGAGCACGACCCATGTGGTGGATATCGGCGGGCTCGGCATGTCGCCGGACAGCCGCCAGGTCTTTCACGAGGGCCTCTACATCCCCATTCTGCCCCTGATGCAGGGCGGGCGGATGAACGACTGGCTGATGAAGCTGGTGCGCCACAACGTGCGCGAGCCGGTTCAGGTGGAGGGCGATTTCTATGCCCTGGTGGCTTGCAACGAGCGGGGCTCGAACCGGCTGCTGTCGATGATGGCCGAGTACGGCCTCGACAACCTGAACGCGCTTGGCGCCTATATCGTCGATCAGAGCCGCCTCGCCATGACCGAGGCCATCGATGCGCTCCCCCAGGGCACCTGGTCCAGCTCCATGCGTATCGACGGCTACGACGCGCCCATCGACCTCGTCGCCAGCGTCACCGTCGGCAACGGCCGGGTGCTGGTGGACTATACGGGCAGCTCGCCGATCTCCTCCTACGGCATCAATTGCCCCATGTGCTACACGGAGGCCTATACCGCCTTCGCCGTCAAATGCGTCGCGGCGCCGGGCATTCCCAACAACACCGGCACCCTCGATGCGGTGAAGGTCACGGCGCCGGAGAGGACCATCGTCAACGCGCCGCCGCCCTGCGCCGTGGTGGCGCGCTCGACCATCGGCCACATGGTGCCCGACCTGGTGTTCGGCTGCCTGCATCAGGCCCTGCCGAACCGCGTCCCGGCGGAAGGCACGTCGAACCTCTGGAACGTGCGGCTGGCGGCGGGCCAGGGGCTGACCGGCGCGGAGGGGACCGCGTTCAACGTCACCAGCTTCCATTCCGGCGGCGCCGGCGCGCGCCCGGAACAGGACGGGCTCTCGGCGACGCCGTTTCCGAGCGGCGTCCGCACCGTGCCCATCGAGATCACGGAGTCGATCACGCCCATCGTCGTCTGGCGCAAGGACTTCCGCACCGATTCCGGCGGCGCCGGCCGGCAGCGCGGCGGTCTCGGCCAGGTCATGGAGATCACCAACCGGGAGGACGTGCCCTTCGGCATCCATGCGGTTTTCGAGCGCATCGACCATCCGCCGCGCGGGCGGGATGGCGGCCGCGAGGGTCTGACCGGCCGCGCGCGCCTCGCCTCCGGTGCGACGCTGAAGGGCAAGGGCTTCCAGGTGATCCCGAAGGGCGACCGCCTGATCGTCGAGATGCCCGGCGGCGGCGGCTTCGGCGACCCGGCGCGCCGCGACCCCGCGGCGGTGCAGAAGGACGTCCGCGACGAGCTGATCAGCCGCACGGCCGCCGAGAGAGACTATAAGGTGGTGCTCCGCGACGACCTCACGGTCGACGAGGCGGCCACCCGGGCCCTCAGGAACGGGACCGGCCGGTAGGCCCGGACGGAGCGCGAGACAGGGCGAAGCGATGGCAGGCTGGATCAATCATCGGCAGGTGGAAGCCTTTCACGTCGTCATGCTGACGGGCTCGATGACCGCGGCCGGCGAGCTCTTGGGCGTCACGCAGCCGGCCGTCAGCCGGCTGATCCGCGAGCTCGAGCAGAAGGTCGGCTTCGCCCTTTTCGAGCGCCATGGCGGCAACATCAAGCCGACCCTCGAAGCGACCATGCTGCACCGGGAGGTCGACCAGAGCATGCGGGCGCTCAGCCGGATCGAGAGCGCCGCCCGGGAGATCGCCAAGCTGACGTCGGACACGCTGCGCGTCACGGCGACGCTCGGCATGTCGACGGCCTATCTCGGCCGCGCCGTGGCCGAG
>JAKSBI010000101.1 GCA_022361215.1 Hyphomicrobiales bacterium
ATCCATCCCGTTTCCTCTCGAATTTGCCGAGAGGCCAATGGAATGGATGCCCGGATCCAGTCCGGGCATGACGAAAAGCGAGGGCGCGGTAGACCACCCGAAAGGCTTTCCAGGCGCACAGCTTCAGGCCAGAAACCAAGGCCGTCGCTGTCATGCAGATCGACATGCCCCGAAAATCCCGGACGCTACTGCGCGAAAGCGGGAATGACGGAGGAAGGTGGCGCAGGCAATTGGGGTCCGGCCCCGGAAAGCCTCAACCCCCCCGGCTCAGGGCCAGCACCAGCCGCTCGGTCTGCTGGCGTTCCAGCTCGGGCCTGAGGCGGGAGGCGCGCACGGTCTGCTGGATGCGGTCGAGGGCCTGGGCCGCGCGGCGCTCGCTCCAGCGCTGGCACTGGGCGGCGAAGGCGTCGCGCTGCTTGAAGTGCAGCGGCGGGCGCATCCGGCCGAGCGCGGTCTTCAGCGCCGCGCCGCCCTCGACCTCGGCGCAGATGCGATGCAGCCGCTCGAAGTGCCGCGCCAGCAGGATCAGCAGCGACTGCGCGCCCGTGCCCGAGGCCAGCAGCCGGTCGAGCTGGCTCAGCGCCACGCCCGTGTCGCCTTGCGCCGTGGCGTTGATCAGGGCGTCCTGCGCCACCGCGGCGGCGTCGCCGACGATGGCGTCCACGTCCGCGATGCCGACCCCTCCCCGGCCCTCGGCATAGAGCGCCAGCTTCTCGACCTCGGCGCGCGAGGCGGCGTGGTCGGCGCCGAGCCGGGCCATCAGATAGCTCTTCACGTCCGCCGCTATGCTCAGCCCCTGGCCGGCCAGGACCTCGTCGATGAGCGGCCCGAGATCGCGCGCCGGGTCCGCGTAGCAGGGCAGCGCGGCGCAGCGCTGCGAGGCCTCGAAGACCTTGCGCAGCTTCGCCGTCGGTCGCAGGTTGCCGGCCTCGACCAGCAGATAGGCTTCGAGCGGGTCGGCCAGCAGCGGCTCGATCCGGGCCGCGTCGATGCGCCCGCCTGCCCGGGCGTGCACCACCTGGCGGCCGCCGAACATGGGGATGGTCTGGGTCTCGACGGCGAGCCGGTCCGGGTCGTCCGCCAGGTCGCGGTCCTCGAGCCTGACGATCTCGCCCGGGGGATCGCCGGCGCGCGCCCAGAGCGCGGCCAGCGTCCGCGCCCGGTCGGCGACCAGGCCGGCGTCGGGCCCGTAGAGCAGCGCGGCGTCGCAGCCGGCGTCGGGAGATTTCAGGAAGCGGGCGGTCTGCGCGGCCTTGTAGGCGACCATCAGACGGTGCTGGACATATAGGCCGCGAGCTGGGTGCGGACGGCATCCGCCACGGTGCGCGCCGCGCGGTTCTCCGCGTCGCGCCGCGCCCGCACATTGCTGAAGATCGATTCGAACTTGTCGAAGGCGGCGCGCGAGCGCGTCTTGCCCCGGAAGACGACTTTCCTGTCGTTCAGCCGCACCAGGTTGAAGGTGGCCTCGAGATTGTAGAGCTTGCCCTGGGCGTCGCCGGTCAGCTCCACCAGGATGGACTCCTCCCACTCGCGGATCGCCATTTCCAGGCGATAGCTGGGCTTCGGCGCCTGTCCGCCGCCGGTGGTGGCGAAGATCAGGTCGTTGCGGATCTGCTGTCCGACGCGCCCCGGGATCCGGCCGATCTCGATCTCGGCCATGACCTGCTTGACGTCGCCATGGGCCGATCCGTACATCGGCTTGAACTGGCAACCGGACAGGACCGGCGCCGCGAGCAGCGCGCCGATGCCCGCCAAGAAGTGCCTGCGGCTCTGCCGGCTATGCGACGACATTGACGATCCTCTCGGGGACGACGATGACCTTTTTGATCTTCCGTCCCTCCAGTGCCCGGACGACGGTTTCGAGCTTGAGCGCAGCCGCCTCAATATCTTCCTTCGCGGTATCGCGCGCAACCGTCAATTCATCCCGGCGCTTGCCGTTCACCTGCACCGGATAGGTGATCGTGTCGTCCACCACCAGGGCCGGATCGGCCTCCGGCCAGGGCCGCTCGGCCAGCAGGTCCTCGTGCCCGAGGCGCGACCAGCATTCCTCCGCCAGATGCGGAATCATCGGTCCGGTGACCTGAACGAGAATTTCCATGGCCTCCCTCAGCGCCCAGCGCAGATCGTCGCTCGCCCCGGCGCCCATGCCCTTCAGCGCCGACGAAAGCGTGTTCGTCAGCTCGTAACTTTGCGCCACGGCTGTGTTGAAACGAAGGCGGTCGAAGCCGTTGTCCACATGGGCCAGCGTCTTGTGCGCGGCGCGCCTGAGCGCCAGGGCCGCGTCGCCGAAGGCGTCGGGCTGCGGCGCGCCCGGCTCGGCCGCCGCCTCCAGCCCCTCGTTGACCAGGCGCCAGACCCGCTGCAGGAAGCGGTAGCAGCCCTCGACCCCGGCCTCGGTCCATTCGATGTCGCGCTCGGGCGGCGTGTCGGAGAGCATGAACCAGCGCGCCGTGTCGGCGCCGTAGCGGGCGATGATGTCGTCCGGGTCCACCACGTTCTTCTTGGACTTGGACATGGACTCCACCGGTCCCACGGCGATCGGCGCCCCGCTCTCCAGATGCACCGCCTGGCCGTCGCGCATCGCCACGTCCTTCGGCAGCACCCACTGCCCGTCCTCGTCCTTGTAGGTCTCGTGGGTCACCATGCCCTGGGTGAACAGGCCCTCGAAGGGCTCGTCCAGCGCCACGTGGCTGGTGCGATGCATGGCGCGCATGAAGAAGCGCGAATAGAGCAGGTGCAGGATGGCGTGCTCCACGCCGCCGATATACTGGTCCACCGGCAGCCAGTAGCCGACGGCGTCGGTGTCCGTCGGCCGGTCCGCATGGGGCGAGCAGAAGCGGGCGAAGTACCAGGACGAGTCCACGAAGGTGTCCATGGTGTCGGTCTCGCGCCGGGCCGCCGCTCCGCATATCGGACAGGGCACGTCCTTCCAGCTCGGGTGCCGGTCGAGCGGATTGCCCGGCTGGTCGAAGCTGACGTCCTCCGGCAGCTCGACGGGCAGGTCCGCCTCGGGCACCGGCACCGCGCCGCAAGTCTCGCAATGGATCACGGGGATCGGGCAGCCCCAGTAGCGCTGGCGCGAGATGCCCCAGTCGCGCAGCCGATAGTTGGTCTCGCGCCGGCCCTGCGGCTTGCCGCCCACCGACACGGTCTCCAGCTTGTCGGCCATCGCCTCCTTGGCGTCGGGCACCGTCAGGCCATCCAGAAATCCCGAGTTGATCATGGTGCCGTCGCCGAGATAGGCGTCGTGGGCGATCTCGAAGGTGGCGGCGTCGCCGTCCTCCGGCAGCACCACCGGCACCACCTTCAGGTCGTATTTGCGGCAGAAATCGAGGTCGCGCTGGTCGTGGCCCGGGCAGCCGAAAATGGCGCCGGTGCCGTAGTCCATCAAAATGAAGTTGGCGATGTAGACCGGCAGCTCCTCGCCGTCCATGACCGGGTGCCTGACGCGCACGCCGGTGTCGAAGCCCTTCTTCTCCGCCGTTTCCAGGTCCGCCAGGCTGGTGCCGAGCCGCTGGCATTCCTCGATGAAGGCCTGGGCCTTCGGGTCGGTCGCGGCGACGGCGGTGGCCAGCGGGTGGTCCGGTGCCACGGCCATGAAGCTGGCGCCGAACAGCGTGTCCGGCCGGGTGGTGTAGATCTCCAGGGTGGCGTGGCCCTCGGGCGCCGTCCCCTCCACGGTCTCGAACAGCACCGACAGGCCCTCCGAGCGGCCGATCCAGTTGGCCTGCATCAGCCGCACCTTCTCCGGCCAGCGCTCCAGCCCGTCCAGCGCCTCCAGCAGGTCCTGCGAAAAGTCGGTGATGCGGAAGAACCACTGGGTCAGCTCGCGCTGCTCGACGGGCGCGCCCGAGCGCCAGCCCTTGCCGTCGATCACCTGCTCGTTGGCGAGCACGGTCCGGTCCACTGGGTCCCAGTTGACCTTGCGCTTGCGCCGGTCCACCAGCCCGGCCTCCAGAAAGTCCAGGAACAGCTTCTGCTGCTGGTGATAATAGGTGACGTCGCAGGTGGCGAGCTCGCGGCTCCAGTCCAGCGACAGGCCCATGGACTTGAGCTGCGCCCGCATGGCCGCGATGTTGTCGTAGGTCCACTCCCTGGGGTGGATCTTGCGCTCCATGGCGGCGTTCTCGGCCGGCATGCCGAAGGCGTCCCAGCCCATGGGATGCAGCACGTTGAAGCCCTTGGCGCGCTTGTAGCGGGCCACCACGTCGCCCATGGTGTAGTTGCGCACGTGGCCCATATGGATGCGGCCCGAGGGGTAGGGAAACATCTCGAGCACGTAGTAGCTCGGCCGGTCCGAGCTCTCGGTCGCCGCGAAGAGCTCGCGCTCGTCCCAGACCGTCTGCCAGTGCTTCTCCCGCTCGGGTGCGTTGTAGCGCTCGGTTGCCATGTCCGCCGTCTCGTCGGAACGCGTTTGCCAATGGCGCGCGTATCCCAGAAAGGGGTCGGCGGGTCAAGCGGCCCGCGCCCTCGCGGTCCGCACTTGCATGCCGCGCCCACCGGCGTATGGTCGCGCCCGTGATGGAGCAAGCGAACATCCCCCTCCCCGATCGGGCGGCCGGGCGGTTGGCCGAGGTGCGGGCGCGTATCGACGCGGCGGCGAAGGCCGCCGGCCGCGACCCCGCATCCGTCCGCCTGATCGCCGTCGGCAAGACCTTCGGCGCGGACGCGATCGAGCCGGTGATCGCCGCCGGCCAGCGTCTCTTCGGCGAGAACCGCATTCAAGAGGCGCAGGGCAAGTGGCCGGCGCTGAAGGCGCGTTATCCGGACGTGCAGCTCCATCTGATCGGGCCGCTGCAGTCCAACAAGGTGAAGGACGCGGTGGCGCTGTTCGACGTCATCGAGACCGTCGACCGCCCGAAGATCGCCCGCGCCATCGCCGCCGAGATGGAGCGCGCGGGCCGCTGGCCGCGCCTGCTGGTCCAGGTCAACACCGGCGAGGAACCGCAGAAGGCCGGCGTGCTGCCGGCCGAGACGGATGCCTTCGTGGCCCGGTGCCGCGAGGAGCACGGCCTGGAGATCGAGGGCCTGATGTGCATCCCGCCGCTCGACGAGGAGCCGGCCCTGCACTTCGCGCTCATGGCCAAGATCGCCGAGCGCCTGGGGCTGCCCGAGCTCAGCATGGGCATGAGCGCCGACTTCGAGACGGCCATCGCGTTCGGCGCCACCTACGTCCGCGTCGGCACCGCCGTGTTCGGGCCGCGGGGCCCGCGATGACGCTGACGCCGGAGGACCGGCAGGCCCTCGCCCATGTCCTGACCGACGCCGCGTTTCCCGAGCTGCCCAACTTCCAGCGCGGCAAGGTCCGGGACTCTTACGACCTTCCGGACGGCCGCCGCGTCATGATCGCCACCGACCGGCAGTCGGCCTTCGACCAGGTGCTGGCGGCGGTGCCCTTCAAGGGACAGGTGCTGACCGAGACCACGCGCTTCTGGTTCGACGAGACCGCCACGCTCTGCCCCAACTACGTCATCGACGTGCCGGACCCGAACGTCGTCATCGGCCGGCGCCTCGACATGCTGCCCATCGAGATCGTGGTGCGCGACTATCTGACGGGCTCGACCGAGACCAGCATCTGGCCCATGTACGAGAGCGGCGAACGCCGTCCCTACGGCCACGCCCTGCCCGACGGCCTCGTCAAGAACGCCAGGCTGCCGGCGACCATCATCACGCCGACCACCAAGGGGCTGGCCGGCGCCCACGACGTGCCGACCACGGCGGAGGAGATCGTCGCCGGCGGCGTGCTGAGCCCGGCGCAGTGGGAGGACATCGCCGCCAAGAGCCTGGCGCTCTTCGCCCGCGGCCGTGAGGTCGCCGCCGGCAACGGCCTCATTCTGGTGGACACCAAGTTCGAGTTCGGCCTCGACGGGAGCGGCGCCATCGTCATCGCCGACGAGATCCTGACACCCGATTCGAGCCGCTACTGGATCGCCGACAGCTACGACGCGCGGCTCGCCCACGGCGAGGAGCCCGAGAGCCTGGACAAGGAGTTCCTGCGGCTCTGGATCGCGGCGCGCTGCGACCCCTACAAAGAGCCGATCCCCG
>JAKSBI010000201.1 GCA_022361215.1 Hyphomicrobiales bacterium
ACCGACGACAATTTCGCGCGCAACAAGAGCTGGGAAGCCATCCTCGACCGGCTCATCCACCTGCGCGAGGTCGAGGGGCTGAAGTTCAAGATCCTGCTGCAGGTCGACACGCTCTGCCACCGCCTGCCGGGCTTCATCGAGAAGGCGGCGCGGGCGGGGTGCAGCCGCGTCTTCATCGGGCTCGAGAACATCGATCCGGACGCCCTGATGGGTGCCAAGAAGCGCCAGAACAAGATCTGGGAATACCGCAAGATGCTGCAAGCCTGGAAGGACGCGGGCGTCTTGACCTATGCCGGCTACATCCTCGGCTTCCCGGACGACACGCCCGAGAAGATCCGGCGGGATATCGACATCATCAAGCGCGAGCTGCCGCTGGACCTGATCGAGTTCTTCTTCCTGACGCCGCTGCCGGGCTCGGAGGACCACAAGGTGCTGCACGGGAAGGGCGTCTGGATGGACCCCGACCTCAACAAGTACGATCTCAACCACCGGGTCTCCCATCATCCGATCATGTCGGACGCGGAATGGGAGCAGACCTATTTCGATGCCTGGCGCCAGTTCTTCAACGCATCCCATCTGGAGACGGTGCTGCGGCGCGACGCGGCGCGCGGCCGGCGCACGTCGGCGCTCTACGCGTCCTACGTGCACTTTCTCGGCTCGATCCTGATCGAGAAGGTGCATCCCCTGGAATGCGGCATCTTCCGCAGGAAGGTGCGCACCCAGCGGCGCCACGGCATGAAGATCGTGAACCCGCTGATCTTCTATCCGCTCAGATGGCTGGAGGTCGGGGTCACGGCGGTGCGCTGGGCGCGGCTGTTTCTCGAGTTTCGTCCGGCCTACAAGCGGGTCAAGGAGGACCCGGATACCGCGAGCTATACCGATCTGGCCCTGACGCCGGTCACCGAAGAAGAGCAGAACGCGCTCGACATCATCCAGGTGTTCAGCGAAGCCATCCCCAATACCCATGGCGCGCCGAAGCTGGAGACGGAAAAGCCCGCGCCTGCAAAGGCGCCCCCGCGGGTCAAGCTTCCGGTCGACGCCGCCGAATAGACGAGGCGAAAGTCCGGGACGGCGCTACGCCTTGCTGCCCCTCCGGCGGCTTCCTAAGATGCCGCGGCACAAAGGGGGGCGGGCGAAATGGATCCATCGGAACCCGGTCACAGGGTCGGCGTCATCGGCCTCGGCGCCATCGGGCGCGTCATGCTGGCCAATATGGCGCGGCACCCGCGGTTCGAGGTGGTCGGCGCCTGGGACCCCGACGCGGCGACCTGCGATGCGGTCAGGGCGGCCCACCCTGACGTGGCGATCGCGGACGGCGCCGAGGCGCTGATCGC
>JAKSBI010000823.1 GCA_022361215.1 Hyphomicrobiales bacterium
CCAATTCCCAGCACCGAGTCCATCGCCATTCACGCCCTCCCGCGATTGCGTCTCTCACCGTCCGAAGCGGCCGGCAGACACGGGCTGAGACCGCTCCGTCCACGACGGAACATCACTTAACGCTTTCTTAACCTTATCGCGGCCAAATCAACCGTGCTGGGGAAGTGAGATGTGTCGTGGTAGAAGAATCGCGCTCCCCAAGCACCCTCCGGCTGGCAGGCCGCTCGTTCCTGGCCTTCGTGCTGGCCCCGGACGCTCCCATTGAAAACTGGCTCCAGGACCTTGACGCCTGGATGAAACGCTCGACCGGCTTCTTTGCCGGCCGGCCGGTGATCCTCGATCTGACCAGCCTCGACCTCACCAAGCCGGAGGTCACCAGCCTGCTCATCGACCTGCAGGCACGCAAGATCCGGATCATCTCGGTCGAGGGCGTGAACCCCGCCTGGCTGGGGCCGGGCCTGGCGCCGCTGTCGGGCGGCACCCGCGCCGCCGCGGCCCTCGAGGTGCCGGAAACGGAAGCGCCGCCGCCTGCGCCCCCGCCGGACCCGAAGCCGGAGCGCCAGACGGCATCTCTGCTCCTCGAGCGGCCTGTGCGCTCAGGCCAGTCCGTAATCTTCCCCGAAGGCGACGTGACCGTGATCGGCGCGGTCGCCTCCGGCGCCGAGATCGTCGCCGGCGGGTCGATCCACGTCTACGGCCCGTTGCGTGGCCGCGCCATCGCCGGGTCCACCGGTAATGCGCACGCGCGCATCTTCTGCCGCAACTTCGAAGCCGAGCTCATGGTGATCAACGGTCTCTACAAGGCCGCCGACGAGATGGGATCGCATCTGCGCGGCCGACCGATCCAGGCTTGGCTGGAGAACGACGCGATGATCCTGACGGCCCTGGATTGAGACAACAAAGGAGAGAAAGAGAATGGCAAAGGTCCTCGTCATAACGTCCGGCAAAGGCGGGGTCGGCAAGACCACCTCCACCGCCGCCCTGGGCGCCGCCCTGGCACAGACCGGGCAGAAGGTCGCCGTGGTCGACTTCGATGTCGGCCTGCGCAACCTGGACCTGATGCTCGGGGCCGAGCGCAGGGTGGTCTACGACCTGATCAACGTGGTTCAGGGCAGCGCCAAGCTCTCCCAGGCGCTGATACGCGACAAGCGCCTGGAAACGCTCTGGCTGCTGCCCGCGTCGCAGACCCGCGACAAGGACGCGCTGACCGAGAAAGGCATCGCGCTGGTCATGCGGGAGCTGCGCAAGACCTTCGACTGGGTGATCTGCGACAGCCCGGCCGGCATCGAGCGCGGCGCCGTGCTGGCCATGCGCCATGCCGACGTGGCGATCATCGTGACCAACCCGGAGATCTCGTCGGTGCGCGATTCGGACCGCATCATCGGCCTGCTCGACGCCAAGACACTGAAGGCGGAGAAGGGCGACGTGGTCGAGAAGCATGTGCTGATCGCGCGCTACGACGCGGCCCGGGCAGCGCGCAGCGAGATGCTGGAGATCGAGGACGTGCTTGACATCCTCTCGATCCCGCTGCTGGGCGTCGTACCGGAAAGCCAGGAGGTGCTGCGCGCGTCCAACCTCGGCATGCCGGTGACCGTGTGCAGCCCAACCAGCGCGCCGGGCAGCGCCTATCATGACTCCGCGAGACGGCTGAACGGAGAGGCGGTGCCGATGATGATCCCGAGCGACAAGAAGAGCTTTTTCGGGACCCTCTTCGGCGGAAAGGCGGCCTGAGCATGTGGGGCCTGTTCAAAAGACGCGGAACCGCACCCGTCGCCCGAGAGCGGCTGCAGGTGCTACTGGCCCACGAGCGCGCCTTCACCGGCCAATCCGATCTGGTCGCCGTGCTACGGGAGGAGATCCTGGCAGTCATCGTCAAGCACATCAGGGTCAAGCACGTCTCGGTCGAGCCGGACAAGATCCAGGTGCGGACGAACCATGGCGACGCGGTCTCGACGCTGAAGATCGACATCGAGATTCCCGGACCGCACGAGCAGCAACTGGCGCTGCAGTCCTAGGGCCAATTGCAGCATGCGCCACGCATCCACCCCATTCCTCCGGCTCAACCACCCCCCAAAGGTGTTGCGTATCGGGTGGTTGGGCTTGGTGAGCGGGGCCGCTCCAGTCGCCCACAGAAGGCGATGGACGAAGGCGCAAGCAGACCGGGCCGCGGCAGTATCGGCGTTCCGCGGCCCGGCTCCCCTTTCGCGCTGACACACTGATCCGACGACCGGCTCGCTCGATCCGCAAGGATCTGTGATAGGTTCGGCGCCTTAAAAGGCAACCGAAAGCGGGCAGATCGGATGGCGAGCAAGCGCTCGAAAGCGAGCGGCGCGACGCGGGCCGTTCAGTTTCTGCAACGACATGGCATCGCCCACGCGCTGCACGAATATCCCTTCGATCCGGCCGATCTCGGGATCGGGGCACAGGCCGCCGCGGCCCTCGACGTCGAGCCGGCGAGGCTCTTCAAGACGCTTATGGTGGTGCTCGACGAGCAACGTCTGGCCGTTGCGCTGGTGCCGGCGAATGCCGAGACCAATCTGAAGACGCTCGCGGCCTGCCTCGGCGGCAAGCGGGCCGCGCTGGCCAAGGTCGCCGAGGCCGAGCGGGCCTCGGGATATGTGAAGGGCGGCATCAGCCCATTCGGACAGCGCCGCCCCGCGCCTGTGGCGACGGACACGTCGATCCGGACCCACGAGACCGTCTTCGTGAACGGCGGGCGCCGGGGCCTTCAGATCGAGCTGGCGCCGGACGACCTGATCGAAGCCCTGGACGCCACGCTCGCCGACCTGGCGCGCTAGGGTCTGTGGCGGTGCTCAGTTGCGCTTCGCCGCCGCCCATTTCTTGATCAGCTCGTCATAGCTGACAGTCTGACCCTTGGGCTTCTCGTTGGCCAGCTTGGCCTTGGGCGAGCCGGGCTTCTTGAGCCAAGCATCGCCGTCCTTCTTGTTGAGCTTCGGCCCGCACTCGCCCTGCACGCCGGCGCGCTGCAGACGTTGCAGTACCCGGTCCTGCTCCCGCGCCAGGTTGTCCATGGCGGTGTCGACGGTGACCTCGCCGGAGACGGCCTCGCCGATGTTCTGCCACCAGAGCTGCGCCAGCTTCGGGTAATCCGGCACGTTGGTGCCCGTGGGCGTCCACTGCACGCGCGCGGGCGAGCGGTAGAACTCCACCAGCCCGCCGAGCTTGGGCGAGCGCTCGGTGAAGCTCTCGTGCCAGATGTCGGACTCCCGGATCGGCGTCAGCCCGACATGGGTCTTCTTCAGGGAGACCGTCTTGGAGACCGTGAACTGGGCGTAGAGCCAGGCGGCCTTGCGGCGCTTCTCCGGCGTCGACTTCAGGATGGTCCAGGAGCCGGCATCCTGATAGCCGAGCTTCATGCCCTCTTCCCAATAGGGCCCGTGGGGCGACGGGGCCATGCGCCACTTCGGCGTGCCGTCCTCGTTGACGGTCGGGCCGGGCTTGACCATGGCGGCCGTGAAGGCCGTGTACCAGAAGATCTGCTGGGCCACGTTGCCCTTCGCCAAGCTCGGCAGGGACTGGTAGAAATCCATGCCCAGCGCACCCGGAGGCGCGTATTTGCGCAGCCATTCCATGTATTTGCGCAGCGCGTATTTGGCGGCCGGACCGTTGGTGGCGCCGCCGCGCTCGATGCTGGCGCCGACCGGACGACAGCCGTCGACCCGGATGCCCCATTCGTCGACCGGCTTGCCGTTGGGCAAGCCCTTGTCGCCGGCGACGGCCATGGAGAGCCAAGCATCGGTGAAGCGCCAGCCCAGATCCGGCGCCTTCTTGCCGTAGTCCATGTGGCCGTAGACCGCCTTGCCGTCGATCTCCTTGACGTGCTCGGAGAAGAACTCGGCGATGTCCTCATAGGCCGACCAGTTCACCGGCACGCCCAGATCGTAGCCGTAGATCTCCTTGAATTTCTTTTTGAAATCCTCGCGCTGGAACCAGTCATAGCGGAACCAGTAGAGGTTCGCGAACTGCTGAGCCGGCAACTGGTAGAGCTTGCCGTCGGGGCCGGTGGTGAACGACTTGCCGATGAAATCCTCGACGTCGAGGGTCGGCAGCGTCACATCCTTGCCCTCGCCCGCCATGAAGTCCGAGAGCGGGATGGCATGGCCGTAGCGAAAGTGGGTGCCGATCAGGTCGGAGTCGTTGATGTAGGCGTCGAAGACATTGGTTCCCGACTGCATCTGGGTCTGCAGCTTCTCGATGACATCGCCTTCCTGGATCAGGTCGTGGGTGACCTTGATGCCGGTGATTTCCTCGAAGGCCTTGGTCAGGGTCTTCGATTCATATTCGTGGGTCGGGATGGTTTCCGAAACGACCGTGATCTCCATGCCCTTGAAGGGCTCGGCCGCCTTGATGAACCATTCCATTTCCTTCATCTGTTCCTCCTTCGA
>JAKSBI010000196.1 GCA_022361215.1 Hyphomicrobiales bacterium
CGCGGCGCGGGCCAGAACTCAGGTCTTGCCGGCAACTTCGGCATCGTGCCGCTGGTCGACGGCATCTCCAACATCGCCATCACCCAGACCATGGTCGAGGACGTGGGCGGCGACGGCATCCAGTTCGGCAACACGCACAACAAGGTCCTGGTCTACGACACGACCATCCGGAACGCGGGCAACCACGGCATCTCCTTCAACTTCGACAACGCCAATGTCACGATATCGAACACAAGCCTTGCGGACGTCGCGAACACTGGCATCTTCTTCATCGACAACAACAGCAACGTCACGCTGTCGGACAACACGCTCTCGAACGTGGCACGCGATGGCATTTTCCTCGGTGGCGGCAACAGCGCCACGATCACCGGCAACACGCTGACGGACATTGACGAAAACGCGATCGACGTCGGCAGCGCCATCGCGGGCAGCAACACCCTCACCATCACGAACAACACCTTCGCGGGCATCATCGGCAGCGACACGGTCGAGTTCGACGGCGCGGTCGACACGCTGCTCGACGGCAGCGACAACCAGCTCGCGCCCGGCGCAGACGTCCGCGCCTCGCTCTGCGAACTGATTTTCATCGGGTCGGGCTTCGTCGGCACGCTCGAGATCGACGGCGTCACCTTCGTCGACGGCGCCGGCTGCACCTGACGGGCGCCTCGGCGGGCCGAAGCGATGGCCACCGGGACTGCCGTGTTTGGACACGGCAGTCCCGGCTGGAAATCAAGGCTGCCTCCGCCCTCAAGGGGCCAAGCACTCCAGGCTTGCATTTTACAATCACCGATTGAACGGCTTCTCAACCCATACCTCTATGCATGTGGGTGTTTGATGGAGTGTGGCGCTTCTGCAACGAACATCCAGAAAAATTGCTCCGCATGCCCCCTATTTTCTTCCCTCTCGTCGTCGACTCGATATGGTGTGTACTGATCAAATTGGCGCCCGTTGAACGGGTGCGAGGGACGTACACAACGCCCGGCAAGGGCACGGGGGGCTTCGAATGGCTCTGCTCAATCGGCTGGCTGGCGACGTGGCCGCGCTTGCGCTTTCCATTTCCATGGTTGCCGGCGCCGAGGCCGGCGGGCTGAAGGACGGCCCCCCGCCGCCGCCCGCGGCGAAGAAATGGCTGCCCTGGGTCGAGGGCGGCGGCTATCTCTCCACCGAGCAGCACCGCGGCGAGCTCAACCTGTTCGCGCCGCTCTGGCAGTCCTCCGTGGCGCTCATGTTCTTCCAGGGCACCGGCAGGGTCTTCGAGGACGACATCGAGGAAGGCAACTTTGCTTTGGGCTTCCGCCAGATGACCGGATCGGGCTGGAACATCGGCCTCTGGGCCGGATACGACGTGCGCAACACCGAGATCGACAACACCTTCCACCAGGTCTCCTTCGGCTTCGAGGCGCTGAGCGATCGTTGGGATATTAGAGCCAACGGCTACGTCGCGCTCTCCGACCCGGAGGCCTCGCCGGGGCTGGCGCAGGTGGCCCTCTTCGGCAACGGCATCTTCATGATCGGCGGCGAGGAAGTGCCGCTGTCCGGTTTCGACGGCGAGGTCGGCTACAAGCTCTTCGGCAGTCGCGGCAACGGGGGCGGCTGGAAGGACGGCCCCGCCCATGGCGGCCGCTCGCACGAGCTGCGCGTCTACGCCGGGGGCTACTACTTCGACGACGGCGACGCGCTCGACGAGATTGCAGGGGCCAGGGCCCGGCTCGAGTGGCGCATCGACGACGTGATCGCGGCGCTGCCCGGCTCGCGCCTCACCTTCGAGGGTGAATATCAGTACGACGACGTGCGCGAGGAACAATGGGAGGGCGGCGTGCGCCTGCGCGTGCCCTTCGGCAGCGGCAGCAAGCAAACCTACGCCGCGCACCTCGCGTCATTGACGCCCCAGGAGCGGCGCATGACAGAGCGCGTCGAGCGCGACGTCGACATCGTCACCACAGTGAGCAAGGAGGAGAGCGTCTTCGACACCCTGACGGGCGTGCGCTTCGACCGCGCCGCGGTGGTGCAAGGCGGCGGCGACCTGCAGGGCGCGCTGAACGCCAACGGCCCAAACAGCCTCGTCATCCTCGACGGCGGCGTCACCAATGGCAGCTTCGCCGTCGGACCGAGCCAGACGCTCCAGGGCGGCGCCTCCACCATTCAGGTGACCGGCGTCAGATCCGGCACCACGGCGGGCTTCACCGCGCCGGGCTCGAAGCCCTTCATCGTGCAGACCCTGAACCAGGCCGTGGTGACCGTCGACAGCGACACCCATCTGGCGGGCCTCGGCATCCAGGGCGACCTGGGCGCAGGCGCCGACAATAACGGCATCGCGGCCGCAGCGGACGGCGTCTCCAACGTCGCCATCACCGACACCATGCTCATGGACCTGGGCCGCAACGGCATCGCGTTCGGCAACAACCACAACAAGATCCTGATCTCGGGCACCAGCATCCAGAGCGCGGCCACCCTCGGCATTGCCTTCGGAGACAACAACAGCAACGTCACGATCGCGAACACCGTCGTCGACACCGTCGGCGCCAGCGGCATCCTCTTCAGCAACGCCAACAGCGACGTGACCCTCAAGACCGTCAGCGTCCGCAACGCCGGCCTCGACGGTATCGTCTTCCTCAACGAGAACAGCGCCGTCACGCTCAAGAATGTGACCGTCGACACCGCCGCGATCAACGGCATCGCGTTCGTCAACAACAACAGCGACGTCACGATCTCGAAAACAAACGTCGCGAACGTCGGCTTCGACGGCATCTCCTTCACCACCGGCAACAGCAATATCGCGATCTCGGACACGAGCATTGCCAATGCCGGCTCCGACGGCATCGCCCTCCAAAACAACAACGCCGACATCACGATCTCGAGCACGAGCATCGCCAATACCAACAACCACGGCATCGGTTTCCAGTCCGGCAACAGCAACGTGACCCTGTCGGGTAACACGGTCACGAATGTCGCGAGCAACGGCATCAGCTTCTTCAACGACAACAGCGACGTGACCGTGACCGGCAATTCCGTGTCGAACGTCAGCGGCGATGGCATTTTCTTCAACGGCGGCAACAGCGTCACGATCACCGGCAACACGCTGACGGATATCACCTTCGACGGGATAGACGTCGGCGGAGCCGGAGCGCCCAACGTCCTCACCGTCACGAACAACACCTTCGCGGGCAACATCGGAGACGATGTGATCGAGTTCGACGGCCAGGTCGACACGCTGCTCGACGGCAGCGGCAACCAGCTCGCGCCGGGCGCAATCGTCGGCGGCTCGACCTGCGAGCTGGAGTTGGCGGGAGACTTCGTGGGCACGCTTCAGATCGGCGCCTTCACCTTCGTCGACGGCGCCGGCTGCTGACGGGCGCCCTGCGGCGCCGGCGCGACAGTCTCCGCTCCCGTCATCCCGGCCCTGCCCGGGATGACGGCCCTATGAAACATTTGCCTCCGTGCCGCGTTGACGCGCGACATTTGCGCCCGGGCCGCGCCGATGACACATCGTTGCCCAAGACTCAGTGCAACAACCTGACACAAAATGGAAACTGCGGTCGATTAGTGTCGACAGCCGTATACAGATACAAGAGTTGTGGTATATCGAATGCCACAACTGAAGCTGCGCAACTGAGTTGGTTGGCTCCCGATAGTCGATCGACTCCAAACAATGTCGCCCGCGAAGGGCGCTGATGGGGCGGAAGGATGGTGGGGCGGTCGCGCCGGACGGATGGCGGCAAATCGGCGAAATCACGAGACGCGGCATCGGAGATCAACCGCCAGGTCGGTCCCCTGATCGATATCGCACGCACGGCGCAGCTCGACTTCGTCGCCTATCTGCTGGACATGGTCTCGCAGGAAACGGACCGCGTCAGCAAGCTGAGCGCCGGAAACAAGAGATCCGACCGCTGACGGAACGCCGGCCGGGCGCAAGCGAGACGCGCGCTCGCCACAACGGAACCGGCGGCCCGGGACGGCCGCTTGCATGAGAGGGAACTACCGATGTCGGAACTCACACTCGATCAGGCGCGCGCCATCGTTGCGGCGACGCTGGCCAAGGGCGCGGCCGAGGGCTTCAACCCGCTCGCCGTCGCGGTCCTCGACGGCGGCGGCCATCTGAAGGCCTTCGAGCGCCAGGACGGGGCCAGCCTGATGCGGCCGCAGATCGCCCACGGCAAGGCCTATGGCGCGCTCGCCATGGGCCTCGGCTCAAGGGCGCTGTTCGCACGGGCCGAGCAGCAGCCTTATTTCATCGGCGCCATGAACGCACTGGCCGGCGGCGCGCTTGTGCCGGTACCGGGCGGCGTGCTGATCCGCGACGGCGAAGGCCGCATCGTCGGCGCCGTCGGCGTCACGGGCGACACCTCGGACAACGACGAGACCTGCGCCGTCGCCGGCATCGAGGCGGCAGGCCTCAAAGCCGATACGGGCGGCTGACGACGGGCGCGGCGCCTTGCCTCATGCTCTCCGTCATTCCTGCGAAAGCAGGAATGACGGGAGATGTGCGGTGGGTGACGAGAAAACGGGCCCGAGCCCAGGATCGGCGCCGACGGACAGACACGCCGACCGAATTGTCCGTCGGGCCGCTGGTCAGGGAGCTCCTGGGCTCGGGCAGCGTGCCGGCTGCTAAAGCATGTCTCCCGAAAGTGGATACCGGTTTCGGGACAAAAGACATGCTTCAACAAAGAGCTAGAGCAATGGCGCGAAGCAGAATGATCGCGACAGGCTCTAGGCCTGGTCCTCCTCCTAGACCGAGCCGCGCGGCTCGACCGGCACGCAAAGGCGGACGACCCGGTCCCAGCGGGCGCCTTTCCCGCATTCTCTCTTCGACTTGGCGACAGTCGCC
>JAKSBI010000116.1 GCA_022361215.1 Hyphomicrobiales bacterium
ACCGGGCTCGCCACCATCGCGCTGGCGTTGCTCGCTTTCGAGCTGGCCGGCGGCCGGGCGGGCGTGGTGCTGGGGACGGCGCTGGCCATCAAGATGCTGGCCAATGTGTTCATCACGCCGGTGGCGACGGCGCTGGTGGCGGGCTTTTCCCGGCGGCGCGTGCTGATCGCCATGGATCTGGTGCGGGCGAGCATCGTGCTGCTGCTCCCCTTCGTCACCGAGGTCTGGCAGATCTACGTGCTGATCTTCGCCCTGCAAGCCTCCTCGGCCGTGTTCACGCCGACCTTCCAGGCGGTGATCCCCGATATCCTGACCGACGAGGACGCCTACACGCGGGCGCTGTCGCTGTCGCGCATCGCCTACGACCTGGAGAGCCTGCTGAGCCCGACGCTGGCCGCCCTGCTGCTGACGGTGATCGGCTTCCACTGGCTCTTCGACCTGACAGCGCTGGGCTTTCTGGTCTCGGCCGCGCTGGTGCTCTCAGTGACCATCCCACAGCCCGAGGCGGCCGCGGAGCGCGGCGGGCTCTGGCAGCGCACCACGCGCGGCCTCGACATTTATCTCAGAACCCCGCGGCTCCGCGGCCTCGGCGCGCTCAACCTGGCGGTGGCCGCGGCGGGCGCCATGGTCATCGTCAATACCGTTGTCGTGGTGCGCGCCGTTCTTGGGCGGCCCGAGAGCGATGTCGCCATCGCCATGGCCGTGTTCGGCGCGGGCTCCATCGTCAGCGCCGTCCTGCTGCCGCGCCTGCTGGAGCGCATGTCCGACCGGACCGTCATGGTCGCCGGCGCCTGGCTGCTGACCGCGGGCCTCGCCGCCCTGGCGCTGCTGGCCGCGTCCGGCGGACCGGCCCTGCTCTGGCCGGCGCTGCTCGCGGTCTGGTGGCTGCTGGGCGTGGGCTACGGCGCGGTGCTGACGCCGAGCGGGCGGCTGGTGCGCCGCTCGGCCCATGCGGCGGACCGGCCCGCGGTGTTCGCCGCCCAGTTCGCGCTCTCCCACGCCTGCTGGCTGCTGACCTATCCGCTGGCGGGCCTGCTCGCCACCTATGCGAGCCTGAGCGTCACGCTGCTGGCGCTCGCCGGGCTGACCGTGCTCGGCGGCGGCGCGGCGCTCGCGCTCTGGCCGGGGCGCGACCCGGAGGTGCTGGAGCACACCCATGACGACCTGCCCCGCGACCACCCGCACATCGCCG
>JAKSBI010000676.1 GCA_022361215.1 Hyphomicrobiales bacterium
CTAGAGGCCGCTCGGCCAGGCCATGACTTGGGTCCGCGGTCATGGCCCACGAAAACAAGGTGCTACGGTCGATCGAGACGCCCGACGGCGGGCGTTGCGTCGATGTCTTCGTGCGGCCAGATGCGACTTACGGTTTCGAGGAGTTCCGTCGTGACGTGGAGGATGGTCGCGGCTGGTTTGCGACCGGGCATCACGGGTACCGCGTCTTCGAAACCGAACAGTCCGCCCTGGCTGCGGCACTGTCCGGCGTCGCTTGGCTCCGGACCGTCGTGGCCTCGGATTAGGCGTTTGATGTCACAACCTGAAGGGCGTGTCTGACCTAGAGCTGTCGCGATCATTCTGATTGCGACAGCTCTAGGTCTTTCTTGAAGCATGTCTTTTGTCCCGAAACCGGTATCCACTTTCGGGAGACATGCTTTAGGGCCTGTTGAGCTTCACGTTGCGGACCCGAGAGATCGGCGACATCGCGGCCCACCCTTCTCCGTCATTCCCGCGAAAGCGGGCATCCATTGGCGGTGGCAGCCAAACGAAGGCCTCGGACGGTGTTGCCGAGGGGCCATATGTGAACCGATCGTCCCTGCCGCATGGCGATGTGGAATGGATTCCCGCTTTCGCGGGAATGACGACTGGGGGGCAGCGAGCCCCCTCAAGTCGAAGACGCCCCAGGATTTGTTGTGATCCTGATTCTCAACAAGGCCCTAGGGCTTAAGCCCGGCGGCGCGCGTAGGGCACCATGCCTTCGCGCGCCAGTTCGTCGGCGCGCTCGTTCTCGGGGTGCCCGGCATGGCCTTTGACCCAGTGCCAGCTCACCTCGTGGCGCCCGCGGGCCTCCTCCAGGCGCTGCCAGAGATCGACGTTCTTCACCGGCTTTTTGTTGGAAGTGCGCCAGCCATTGCGCTGCCAGGTCCGGATCCAGTCCGTGATCCCGCCGCGCAGATAGCTGGAGTCCGTGTGCACCTCCACGCGGGACGGCGCCTTCAGGGCATCCAGCGCCTCGATCGCGGCCGTCAGCTCCATGCGGTTGTTGGTGGTCTGCGTTTCCCCGCCCTTGATCTCCTTGCGGTGGGTGCCGGAGATCAGCACGGCGCCCCAGCCGCCCGGCCCGGGGTTTCCCGAGCAGGCGCCGTCCGTATAGATCACGACTTCGGAATTCGCTTTCGCCATCAATCGTCTCCAAGGCCGTATTCGCGGGCGGACTCGACGCCTTTGTGGAAGCGCAGCTTGCGCAGGTACTCGATCGGATCCTTGGGCCGCACCAGGGCCTCCTTCGATGTGTTCAGCCAGTCGTAGACGCGGGTCAGCAGAAAGCGCAGCGCCGCCCCGCGCGCCAGGATCGGCAGGGCGTCGAACTCGTCGTCGGAGAAGGGGCGGACCTCGGTATAGGCGTTGAGCAGGGCGCGCGCCTTGGTGATGTTGAAGGCGTTGTCGGATTCGAAGCACCAGGCATTGAGGCAGATGCCGATGTCGTAGGCCAGCATGTCGTTGCAGGCGAAATAGAAGTCGATGAGCCCGGAGATCTCCTGCCCCAGAAAGAAGACGTTGTCGGGGAAGAGATCGGCATGGACGATGCCGGCGGGCAGGGTGTCCGGCCAGGCCTGCTCCAATGCGGCGAGCTCTTCGGCGATCTGATCGCAGAGGCCGTCGCGGATGCTGTCGGCCTCGCAGCCGAACGATTCGTAAAGAGGCCGCCAGCTCCCGACCGAGAGCCGGTTGGCGCGGCTGCGGTCGAAGCCGAGGCCGGCCAGGTGCATCTCGGCCAGGCTGCGCCCGAGCGCCGCGCAATGCGGCACCCCCGGACGGCGCACCCACAGGCCCTCCAGGAACTCGATGACCGCGGCCGGCCGATCCGCCAGCTCCCGCAGCATCTCGCCCCGGCGGTCGCGCACCGGCGTCGGGCAGGGCAGCCCCTGGGCCGCCAGATACTCCATCAGGCCGAGAAAAAACGGCAGATCCTCGCGCTCCACCCGCTTCTCGTAGAGCGTCAGGATGTAGGGTCCTTTCTCCGTGTGCACCAGATAGTTGGTGTTCTCCACGCCTTCGGCGATGCCCTTGAACGACCACAGCGCGCCGAGGTCGTAGGTCGCGACGAAGGCGGCAAGCTCATCGTCGGACACTTCGGTGTAGACGGCCATGTCGACAGGCCTGGGCTCAAGCGTGCGGGTCGCGAAGCTCGCGCGGCAGCTTGAAGACGACGTCTTCCTTGGCCGTGGAGACGCTTTCGAC
>JAKSBI010000019.1 GCA_022361215.1 Hyphomicrobiales bacterium
AGAGGATGAGGCTGGAGGTAATGGCCGACAGGGCCGAGCAGACGAAAGGGTCCTTGGTCGCCCCGGCACACCGCCGCCGATCGCTGCGCGACTTGGGGCACATCGCCCGGCGATGGGGTTACGGCTACGAGGTCGCGTCCGTCGAAAAGGCAGAAGCGCCCACCGACGATGGCCGGCCGATTGCCGAGGGCGTGCTATCGGCCGTAGAGCTGCCATGCCGGTGTAAAGCTCTGCGCCAACGACCTCGTCGCAAGCTGCGACAACGAGCGCACCGCAATCGTTCCACCATCGCTGACGGTCATCCTCGAGATGCACGGGGGCACCACGCGCTACCGCCTGGGCTCAACCGCATGCTCGCCTGGCCCGGGCCGCGCAGCCGTGGTCGCGGCGGCCGACTGCAGCAAGCTCGGCGGATGCTATCGACGAGGCGATCGTTCCCGCAGTCTGGTCCTGCAGGCCTCTCCACGCGATATACTGGACGAGGCCCTACAAGAGGAAGTGCATCGGGGCATATCCACCACGGCCATCAGGCCGTTGACCGTCAACGGGCGGCTCCGGTCGCTCGCCAACGAGCTCTTCGGCGCTCTTGTTGCATGACCGCTCCCGGAGCGCTAAAAGTAATTCCAATCAAGTCTCAACTATACTCTGGGCATATGTGAAGTTCAGCGCCATTCAAAGTTAAACATGCGTGACGCTCAACATTGCCATGTCCGGAGATCTCGGACATTCAGCGCTACTAAATTATAATCATGCACGCGTTCAACAGTACCATGCCCAGCGGCTGTCGGGACGCTGGCGGGAGAAGGATGCCCGACGGTGCGCCAGGATAGCAGGACTCTCAGTCTTTACATGACGCATCGGGGCGCCCTGGTCGATTACGCAGCTGGCATCATCGGAAGCCGTGCCCATGCGGAGGACCTCGTCCAGGAAGCCTGGCTGCGCTTCGACAAGACGGCGCGGAGCCAGACGCTCGACCACCCGCTCGGCTATCTTTATCGCATCGTGCGCAACCTGGCGCTGGACGGGCGCCGCCGGATGGCCCGCGAGAGCCAGGTCATCGCCGACGGCGACTTCAACGTCGCGACCGGCACCGCCGCGGACGATACCCCCAGCCCGGAGAAGGTCACCCTCTACAAGGATGAGCTCGAACTGGTCATGGAAGCGATCGCCGAGCTGCCGGAGCGCACCCGCATCGCCCTTGAGATGCACCGCTTCGGTGGCTGCAAGCTGAAGGAGATCGCCGCGTTCCTGAACATCTCCCTGCCGCTGGCACATGTCCTGGTCATGGACGGCGTACAGCACTGCAAGCGCCGCTTGGGCCGGCCGTAGAGTGGCTCTCTAGATTTATCTAGAAAATGCAATCTTGTTTGCGTCTACTTAGTAGAAGGTCTGTTTTGACTGTGCCAGCAGGAGAGGCCGCCGTTGACCCAGCCGGCGATGCGGGCTTTGAGAACACCATGACGGAAAGACAGGATTCGGCTCGGGAACGGGCTTCGAGGGAAGCCACGGAATGGCTCATTCTGCTCCAGGAGGAGCCTGACGATCCCGAAATCTCCCGCCGCTTCACCGCCTGGCTCAAGGAGAGCCCCACGCATGTGGCGGCCTGGGCGGCAACGCAACACGTGGCCGGCGCCCTCGCGGCTGCGCCGCCGATCCATGCCGAAGAGTGGGGGCCGTTCGTCGCCCGACGCCGCGCCCAAACACAGGACGGGACGCCGGTCTCACCGGCGCCTCAACGGCATCCGGCGGCTGCGTCCAGGTCCGATACCGTTTCGAAGGGGCGCCGACGCCGCCGCGTTGTGGTCGCGGCGCTGGCCGCTGCGGCCTGTCTCGCTGCCGTGCTGGCCCCGGATCTTCTGCTGTATCTGAAGGCCGATTACACGACCGGCACCGCACAGGTCCGAACGCTGCACCTCGAAGACGGCAGCACGGTCGTTCTGGCTCCGGACAGCGCCATTGCCATCGACTACGGCACCAGCGAGCGGCGCGTCGGCCTGCTCGCCGGCGAAGCTTTCTTCGAGGTGACGGGGAACCCGCAGCGCCCGTTTCATGTCACCGCCGACGCGCTCGAAATCAGGGTGCTCGGCACGTCGTTCAACGTCCTGAAGGCGGGCGACGGAGCGTCGGTCGCCCTTCAGCATGGGACGGTCGAGGTCGTTCGCGAAGCGGCGTCCCCTCCCCTGTCGCAGGCCCTCCAGCTTGGCGAGTTCGTGCGCGTCACCTCGACGGGCGACGTGGTCCGGGGCACGATGCCGCCGGCCCAGATTGCCGCCTGGCGCAGAGGCCAACTCATCGCTCAGGACCAATCGGTGGCGGCGGTCGTGGACCGGCTCCGCCGCTATTTCAACGGTATGATCGTCCTTGCGGACCGCCAGCTCGCGGACCGCTCGGTGACCGGCGTCTACAACCTGGCCGAGCCGGTCGAAGCGCTCGGCGCCATCGCGCGCGCCCACGGCGCAACCGTCCGCCGGATCACGCCCTGGATTGTCGTGATTTCGCGCATCTAGCCTAGGGCCTGCGCGCTTTTCGCGGCTTTCTCTTAGAAAACCTCCCTCCCCCGTCGTCCCCTTTTGTGAAGCGACGAGACTGAGGCGCATCCGCGAACCTTTGCGGATGGGCGTGCGTCTCCAGCTTCGCTTGAGATTGGGCAACAGACGGACGGAGGCAATTCAGTGCAAGTGCGTATCCAAGCCAGGAGAGAGCGGGCGGCCTTCTATGGCGCCTTGATGGCAGCGGCAATGGCGGTGTCGGGCTCCGGCGGCCCGGCGAGCGCCCAGCCCTGGGAGGACCGCTTGCCGGACGTCGGGCACGGCGGGGCATCGGATCGGTCCGATGGGCCCCGGGGCGGCCTTCGGCTCGCCCAGGCCGGATCGCTGCAAAGGGGCTTCGGCATCCCGGCACAGCCGCTGGCGAGCGCCCTGACCCTGTTCGGCCAACAGTCCGGACTGCAGGTCAGCGTCGACGGCGCGCTCGTCAGAGGCCTGTCGAC